>CALLRY010000001.1:0-12305 GCA_938014285.1 uncultured Collinsella sp.
ACCGGTGCGTTGGGGTTGGTCAGACCGGTGCGGGCCTCGTTGATGAGGGCCGCGAGCTCGGCGCCCTTGACGGGGACGGGGCTCATAGCGAGCGTAAGCGCCAGCGGGATGTTGAAACCGCTGACAACCGTGAACTTCGTGCCGTTCTTGGAAAGCTCGACCATGTTGTTGTTGACCGAGCTGCCGAGCATATCGGTCAGCACATAGACGGTGTCGTCCGCGTTGAACGTGGCGATCATGGCGTCCACCTTATTGGTGATGGGCTCCTTGTCGTCACGAGCAAGCGACACGACGTGGACGTTCGACACGTCGCCGAGAACCATCTCGAGCGTGTCTTTGGCGCCTGCGGCCAGGCCGCCATGAGATGCGAGAATGATCTGATTCATCTTGCCTCCTCCTTTTCGTTATGGTCATTATAACGTCTTATACGTTGCTTATATTGTTAATTAGTATAAAGACCGTTCGCGGGTGAAAATCGACCGTTGACGGGTTTAACGTACTTGAAACGTTGGGGCCGGGTAGTCCGACGCGGGCTGGATAACCCCAGGTCAGACCCTGCGCGCAATCCCTTATCGCACGAAGTACCAGGGGCTTTCCTGCACGGTGGGCTCCAGCGCAATGCCCGTGCGCTCCTTAAACAGATCCATGTCCTGAGATTTTTCGGTCCACCACGCGTTGGGCTTAAAGGTCATGCTCTCAATGACATGACCGACAAACACACTGTTGCGCAGCTTGGAGAAGTCGGTGTTCATAATCAGGATGGACGCGAGCACCAGCACGATGCCCAGGACTTTGATCACGCCGGCGGGCTCGGCATAGACACCAATGCCCACCAGTACGGTGACGACCGTCTCGAAAGACATTACGACGGGAACTTTCGATGTCTCGAGCCCCATGGACAGACCCTGCATATATAAGATGTAAGCCACGGCTGTGGGGATGAGTCCAAAGCCAAGGAACAGCAGCAGCAGCTGTGGCGACATTGCCGCGGCGACATCCGGCCACGGAGCCGCGATAGCTGCCATAACCGCACCGCCAAATACAAAGCCCCAAAACGTGACAGCAAGCGGGTGGACCGTCTTGGTTGCTATCCGGCTAAACACCGCGAGCGACGCACCACAAAGGCCTGCAATCACGCCCGACGTGACGCCCCAAACCGAAAAATGAAAACCGGAAAGGTCGCCATTGGTCACTGCAAGCACGCAGCCAACGATGTTAAAGACAATGGCAACGAGCTTGTTGGGGGTCACGTCCTCGCGATAAAGCACGCGGCCGAGCATGACGCCAAACACCGGTGAGGTGTAGAGCAGCACCGAGGCCGTGGACATGCCCACCTCGCCCATGCACTCGTAATAACAGGTGTTGGCGGCGGCCAGACCGACGATACCGACAAGCGCGCAGGGAACAAGCTCTTTAGGGCTTGCCTTGAACAGGGCCAGCGGACCCTGAGCCACGGTGGACCCCTCACCCGGACGGCAGCCCATAAACATCAGGACCGGCGCCAAGATAAGCGCTCCGACCAACAAGCGAAAGGCAGCCATGCTCTGGGACGAAACGCCCATGGCCGAGATGCCGTTTACAAAGATTCCGATGCTGCCCCACATAAGCGCGGCGATCAGCACCAGCACATAGCCCAGATTGCTTTTCTTCAACGCAGCCTCCTCGGTATTGTTTCCAATATGTTTCGTACTACGTTATAGTCGTTATATACATTTTTCAAGACACAAATCGCCGAACGGAAAAATCTGCTCCCCACATACTCATTGAGTAGTCATTGGGGACGCACTTAAATGACTGGTCATTCAAGTGCGTCCCCCAACGACTAGGACTGTCCCCAACTGCCGGCAGAAAAGGAACGTCCCCAACGTCTAAGGCACCGCTGGTTGAGCATAAGTCAGCGAGCGGGCCGCATTTGAGGCAAGGTGGCGTGAAACGAAAGGGCGCTGACCTTCTGGTCGCGCCCTTGAAGTTGAACGTCAGATTGTCCAAATGCGGTCCGCGCAGCGTCGAGCCGTTACGCGGTTTGGTAAAACCGCGTAACTCTTAGTAGTCCAACTTCCACATGTAGCGGCGCGTCATGTAGTCCTTGTGCGTGACGGCAGAGAGCGCGCGCATGTACACATTGTTGAGGATCGGGGCGAAGATCAGGTGGTTGAAGTACTCGCTCACGCTGTCCTTGATGTCGTTGAGGCCAAGCTCCTTGGCGTCGAGCTGATAGACGCGCTCGCCACCGTACTGGTTGACGAAGCGGATGCCGCGCTCGTCGTTGCAGCGGCTGCGGCCGACGCTGATGAGCTGGAACAGCGAGGTGCGCTTGTCCAGGATCTCGAAGGGGCCGTGGAAGAAGTCGCAGGTGTTGATGGTGCAGGAGTCGATCTGCAGCATCTCCTGCACGTTGCAGATGCTAAAGACGTAGGCGGCACCAAAGAGCGGACCCTGAGCCATGACGTTGATGCAGGGCTTGTCGGCGTTCTGCTCGGCCCACTTGGCAGCAAGCGGACGGGTGTATTCGACGGCCTTGCGATAGATGGGGTCAACCAAGTCGAACGCAGCCATAGCGGTCTCGTACTCGGCATAGCCCTCGGTCTGCTGTGTGAGCTCCATGGCGATCATGGTCACGACGGCGGAGTTGGTACGGCCCATGCAGGACTCGTCGACGGCCAGGCTGTCATACTGGATCTTGTAGTCGCAGACCTCGGTGAGGCCGGACTCGTCGACATAGATTGCGATGGTGCTGGCGCCGTGGTCCTTGGCGACCTGGGCGGCGACGATGGTCTCCTTGGTACCGCGCATGGACACGACGACGGCCAGGGTGTTCTCGTTAACGTAGGCCGGGGTGGCGTGCACGAACTCGTTGCTGGTGTAGCTGGAGCTCACGACCTGCGTGGCCTCGTGCTCCATAAAGTACTGGGCAGGATAGTTGCCGCCGTTGGATCCGCCAGCGCCAATCCACACGACGCGCTTGATGCCGCCCTTGTCTGCCTTGTCAGCCAAAACCTGGGAGACGACATCCTTAACCTGTTCCTGAGTAGTCATCGTGCATCAGCCTTTCTTCTCGTTTGATGCTCATCACAGGCATACAAGTTACATACATGTTTTGGTTATGTCGACTAGTTGTATGCTATATTTGACTTAGATATTTTGCCGCTGTGGTTTTCGATTGCTCGTTACCAGCGGTTTTATTGTTGTGTTGAATACATGCTTGCTTAGTTAGGCATACAAGTTAGATATAGGTTGGCAATATGAGCGTCTCATCTAAAAAGAAACTGAGCCAATACGAGCGCTTGGCGGGCACGCTTCGCGACCGCATCGCAGCCGGCATCTACGCACGCGGAGACAAGCTGCCGTCCGAGATGGAACTCATGGACGAATCGGGGCTGTCGCGCAGCACCGTGCGCCACGCCCTTAAGGTGTTAGTTGACGAGGGCCTGGTGCGCACCGAGCGCGGGCGCGGCGCCTTTGTGGCCGACACGCCCGCGCTCCACGAAAACAACCTGGTATTTTCGAGCTATACCAAGCAGGTCGAAGGCCAGGGCATGAAGCCCACCACGCGCACCGTGGACTCGGGCTTTGCCAAGGCGGCCGGCAGCATAGCCAAGTTCTTTGACGCCGCCGTGGGCAGCAAGCTCGTCAAACTTGTCCGCCTGCGCTACCTGGACGACGTGCCGCTGTGCCTGGAGACCACCTACCTGCCGCCAAGCTTCGAGACGCTCATCGATCGCGATATCAACGGTTCGCTCTACGCGACGCTGCGCCAAGAATTCCATCGCGCGCCAGCACAGGGACATAAGACCTTTGAGGTGTGCTATGCCTCGCAAAACGAGGCGTTTTTGCTCAACGTCGAGCGCGGGCAGGCGCTGATCCTGATCACCGACTACGTCTACGACACCGACGGCCGACCGCTCCATGTCTCCAAGCGCATCCAACGCACCGACCGCGCCAAATACACCGAGCCAATCGGCTAACCTGCCAAAATAAACCTGTCCCTAAATGGTAGGTTTGGGGAGGTCGGGGAACCAGATTGGTTTGGGTTGGTTGGGAACGCGCTCGGCTAGGACCAACTCCATCCAACACATGTCGTACCAGCGACCGAACTTTTGGGCACAGCGATCGAAGGCGCCCACCAGGCGATATCCCATATGGGCATGGAAATCCTGGCTGTTGTGCGTCAGGTACTCATCGTCCTTATCGTGCGGCACGGCAATGAGCGCGCACATGTTGGTGATGCCCATCGCGATCAGGCATTGCTTGAGCGCATCGTGCAGCTTGCGGCCCAGCCCGCCGTGGTGCACGTCGCGCGCCAGGTAGATCGACGTCTCGACCGACCAGTCGTATGCCTCGCGGCTGTTGAGCGAACTCACATAGGCATAGCCTACCGGACGCCCGTCCAGCTCCATCACCAGATACGGATAGCGCTTGAGTGTACGCTCGATGCGCCCGGCGAACTCCTCAACGCTCGGCACCTCGTATTCGCAGGTAATCGCCGTCTGGCGCACATACGGCTCATAGATGGCAAGCAACGCCGGCGCATCATCGGGCGTCGCCAGACGAATCGTCGGCTCGGACATCTCGGTCATACAACCCTTCTCCCTCAAAAACAAAGGCCGCCTTGCGCCAAACCCAAGCGCAAGGCGGCCCCCGTCATCATGTCAACTTACAGGACAGCCGCCAGCGCGTCGATGTCCTCCTGCGTCGTGGCCCAGCTGGTGCAAAAGCGCACCACCGTGTGGGTATCGTCGTACTTTTCCCAGTACTCGATCGCCGCATGCTCGCGAATGCGGGCCATGTCCTCGTTGGGCAGAATCACGAACTGCTGGTTTGTGGGCGTCTCCAAGAAGAACTGGTAGCCGCGCTCGTGCAGCACGCGACGAAGCGCCTGAGCGGTTTCGATCGCCTGACGGCCAATCTCAAAATACAGGCCGTCAGTAAAGAGCGCCTCAAACTGCACGCCCGTCAGGCGGCCCTTGGCCAACAGCGCGCCGTGCTGCTTAATACGCGGAATGGGATGCGCCGGGGCGTGCATGCCGCAGAACACCACAGCCTCGCCGCAGAGCGCACCGCACTTGGTGCCGCCGATGTAGAACACGTCACACAGCTGCGCCAGCTCGGGCAGGGTAATGTCGCACTCATCGGCCGCCAGCGCATAGGCCAGGCGAGCACCGTCCACAAACAGCGGAATCTCGCGCTTCTGGCACACCGCGTGAATCGCCGCGAGCTCGGCCTTGGAGTACAGCGTGCCGTACTCGGTCGATAGACTCACGTACACGGCGCCCGGGAACACCGTGTGCTCGTAGCTCTCGTTTTCGTAGAACACCTGGATATAGTTCTCGAGGTCCTCGGCGTGCATCTTGCCCTCGTAGCCGGGGATGGTGAGCACCTTGTGGCCGCCAAACTCGATGGCGCCCGCCTCGTGACAGGCGACATGGCCGGTCTCGGCGGCAACGACGCCCTCGTACGGCGCGAGCAGCATGTCGATCACCGTCGCGTTGGCCTGCGTGCCGCCTACCAGAAAAAACACGTCGGCATCGGGAGCCTGACAGGCCTCGCGGATAAGCTGCTTGGCACGCTCGGTGTGCGCATCGGTACCGTAGCCGGGCTGCGGCTCCATATTGGTGTCGACGAGCGCCTGCAGCACTGCCGGGTGTGCGCCGTGGGAATAATCGTTGTTGAACGCGAGCATGGCAATCCTCTCTTACCGGGTATCGGCCAGATGATTCAAACGGAGCTATTGTACGCCGTTGGGATAGGCAATGCGCGCGGCGAGACACTCAAGCGCCAGCACCAGGGCAAAGCCGCAGCTCACGTCGCTCAAAAAGTGCGCCCCGATCACGATACGGCCAAAGGCGACGAGCGCCGCGACCACAGCCGCCGTCCAAAAGACCACCCGGCGGTGCGACGGCTTTTCCTTAAAGGCCGCTGCGGGAAGCCCGGCGAGCATCAGGCCAATCGCCGCATGCGCGGTGTGTCCACTCGCGAACGACTTAAAGCCGTCCTTGATTACGCCGGCGGCGATATAGCTCCACTTGTCGGGGTTGCCAATCACCCACCACGGCTGAAAATTGAGCCCCGGCGTGACCTCGATCACGCGCATGCGCGGGCGCGACCACAACGGCTTAACAATGACGTTGAGGATAATGGCCTGAGCGACCCACACGGCAAGCACCATCAACGCCCAGCGCGTGAGCTCATCGGGCTCGGTCGTGCGCGTGAGGCGATAGATGATAAGGTTGGCGGCGATGACCAGCACAAACGTCAGCACCAGCTGAACGGCAATGAGTTTGCCGCCAACCCGCAGGGACGAAACGATCTCGTAGCCGGTCAGGCCAACGTTGACGAGGATGCCGAGCGCGGCAAGCCATTTGCTGCCCCTGGAGTCGGGACGCACCGCGCGCACGAGCATAACGCCCGCGATGCTCGCCGTCAGCTCAAACGGCAACTCGCCGGCGGCCTCGATAAAGCGGCCGTACATGCTGCCGATGTTGAACAGCGCGCTCGAGATCTGATAATCAAAGAAACTGCCCACGCCCAGGCAAAGGGCAAGGATGACCGCGATAGCAGCGGCGTCTTTCTTATAGATGTATCCGAACATGCTTTCCTTTCGGTCGGGCGAAGGGTCGACCCGCAACATGGTGGGGCAAAGATAGCTTTGTCCCATAAATACCCTTACAGGTTGAGCATAAGTGAGCGAAAACGTTCCATTTGTGGCAAGGTGGCCCGAAGGAGGAGGGAAGCGTACTTGCGCACGCGACCGACGAGTGAGGGTCAGATTGCCCAAATGGAGCGTTTGCAGCGTCGACCCGCTAGTCGTCGTCGCTAGCACCCAACTGTTGCAGCAGCATGAGCGCCGCGGCCACAGGGCCGGTGCCGTCGTTGGCGTCAAGGCCGCGGCCCAAGCCGCTGCCCGCACCGGCGCCCGCCTTGTAGGGCACCGACAGCTTGCGGCTCTTGGGGAAGTTCACCGCGCCATAGCGGGTCTTAAGCTCAAAGGCCACCTTCTTGGGCACGTCGACGCCCAAAAACGTGATGCGACCGCCGCTGAGCGTGACGCTCTCGAGCCCCAGGCGCTCGCCGCGAATGCGGATGCGCGCGCGATTGAACAGGTTGAGTCCCGCCAACGGCAGCTCACCATGCGCGGCCTCGGTCTCTTCCTGCACCTCGTCAATGCTCTCCAGGTCCTCGGCCGCTGCGAGCTTACGGTACACGAGCACGCGCTGGTCCACCGCCGGCAGGTACTCCTCGGACAAGAAGTAGTCGGCCGGCAGGTTAATACCCACGCTCGCCGCCTCCACGCCGGCGTCGTCATCGCCGCGCGCCTCGGCCACGGCCTGGCCCAGCATCTGCGTAAACAGATCAAAGCCCACGCTCGACAGGTTGCCGTGCTGCTCGGCTCCCATAAGCGAACCGGCGCCACGGATCTCTAGGTCGCGCATGGCGATGCGCATGCCGCTGCCCAGGTCCTGGAACTCGGAAAGTGCTGTCAGGCGCGCCGTTGCCTCCTCGGTGAGCGGCAGCTCGCCGGGGAACATAAAGTACGCGTAGGCCTGCGTGGCAGAGCGGCCCACACGGCCCTTGAGCTGGTAGAGCTGCGCCAGGCCAAGGCGCTGCGAGTCCTCGATGATCAGCGTGTTGGCCGTTGCGTTGTCGATGCCGCTCTCCACGATGGTCGTGGCGATGAGCACATCGATCTTTTTGGTCGCGAACTCAATCATCACGTCCTCGACCTCGCGCGGGCTCATCTTGCCGTGTGCCACGCCCACGCGCGCCTCGGGCGCGGCCTCATGCACGCGCGCCACGGCGTCATCGATGGTCTTGACGCGGTTGGACACGTAGTACACCTGGCCGCCGCGGCCCACCTCCAGGCGAATCGCCGCGCTCACCACATCGGGGTCGTACTCCCCCACGTGCACGATTACGGGGCGGCGCCCGGTCGGCGGCGTGGTGATCAGGCTCATATCGCGCACGCCGCTCGTAGCCATCTGCATGGTACGCGGGATAGGCGTGGCCGAAAGCGTGAGCACGTCAATCTGCTCGCGCAGGTTCTTGAGCTGCTCCTTGTGCTGCACGCCAAAGCGTTGTTCCTCGTCAATGATCACCAGGCCCAGGTTTTTGGGGTTCACATCGGCCGAAAGCAGGCGGTGCGTGCCGATAAGCACGTCAATCGTGCCCTCGGCGAACGCCTTGAGTGCGCGCTTTTGCTGCGCCGGTGTGCGGAAGCGGCTGAGCACCTCGACCTCAAGGCCAAACGGGGCAAAGCGCTCAAAGAACGTCTCGTAGTGCTGCTGGGCCAGAATGGTCGTGGGGCAGAGCACCATGACCTGGCGGCCGGAGTCAACGCACTTAAACGCCGCGCGCAGAGCGACCTCGGTCTTGCCAAAGCCCACGTCGCCGCACAGCAGGCGGTCCATGGGCTTGGGCGCCTCCATGTCGGCCTTAATGTCGGCGATGGCCTCCAGCTGGTCGCGCGTCTCGTCGTAAGGGAAGCTCTGCTCCATCTCGATCTGCTCGGGCGTGTCGGGCGGGCAGGCGATACCGGTAATCGACGAGCGGCGCGTATACAGATCGACCAGGTCAAACGCCAGCTTTTTGGCGTTCTTGCGTGCCTTGTTGGCGGCACGCGTCCAGTCGGCGGTATTGAGCCTGGTCAGGCGCGGCTTGTCACCGTCGGGACCGACGTATCGCGTGATGCGGTCGACCTGCTCGAGCGGCACGTAGAGCTTGTCGCCGTCGGCATATTCCAGCAAAAAGTAGTCGCGCTCCTTGCCGCCCACTTCTTGGCGCGCGATCTCGCTAAAGAGTGCGATGCCGTGAGTGGCGTGCACCACGTAGTCGCCCGGCTTAAACGGGAATGTGATCTGCGTAATGTCCACCTTGCGGCGGCTGCGCGCGCGGTTGGCGTCCATGCGGGCGTTGAGGTCGGCAATCGAGAACACGGCCAGGTTGGCATCGGGCACCACCACGCCCTGCGGCAGAGCGGCATCGACAAAGGTCACGCGTCCGCGCGAGATAGTAGGCACGGCGGCGCCGGCGGCTGCCTGGGCGGCACCTGCCTCGAGCGAGCGGGCGTTGAGCGCATCGGCCTTGCGCTCGCGAATTGCAGCATGGGCATCCTGACGGGCAGCACGGTCGGCAGAATCTGCCGCCGCCACGCGCACGCGCTCGCCAATGACGCCGGCGTTTTCGGGCGCCGCGGTCAGCGATTCCTCAAAGGTAATGCCCTCGTCGCCAAAGGTGAGCTCCATCGACTCGCGCGCACCGCGGTCGGGAATGGCAAACACGCAGGCGTAACGCTTGCCCACGACTTCCTGAATGCGCGTCATAAAGCGATTGTCCGAACCCGCGATGGCCGGCTGCTCAATCTTGAGCTCGGCCGTAACCGCACCGCCGGCACGGATGAGGCTTACGTAGTTCAGGCGCTGCTGAGCACCAAAATCGAGCTGCTGGGCACGTACATACAGGCCATCCAGTCGGTCGACCCCCGCCTCGCCGGCACGGGCCTCGATATCCTCGTAGGCACGCAGGCAATCGTCGAACAGCGAGCGCGGCTCGGACAGCACCACGAGCGCCTTGCCGCTCACGTGCGCCAGCGGGCTCACGGTCTGGCCGTACATCACCGGCAAAAAGCGGTCGAGCTCGGGCGTGACGATACGCGCATCCACCATCTCGAGCAGCGCTGCCAGTTTGCTGTCGTCCTGGCTGGCGCGATAAAGCGCCACATGCATGTTGTGGACGGCCTCGTCGGTAAGCGCCAGCTCACGGCAGGGGAAGATCTCGATACTGTCCTCGTTGCCGATGGTCTGCCCCGTGGAGCTCACCATGCGGCGGATGCGATCGATCTCGTCGCCAAAAAACTCGATGCGCACGGGCGCCTTTTCCTGCGCGGGGAACACCTCTACGGTGTCGCCGTGCACGCGGAACAGGCCGGGCGCGTCGGCGGCGCCGGCATTGGTGTAGCCCATGCCCACCAGGCGCTGCGGCACCTCGTCAAAAGGAATCTCCTCGCCCACCGCAAAGGTCGTGGACTCCCAATAGCGGCTCTCGACCGGCGGCACGCAGCGCAGCAGCGCGCGGGCCGAGGCAACCATGATGCAGTTGTCCCCGCGCACGATGCGCCCCAGAGCCTCGCAGCGCTGCGCCACCACGGCATCGTCGGGCGCCTGCTCGCGCCACGGATAGTCCTTGCGCTCGGGAAAACGGCACACGTGCGCCAGGCCCACGTAGGCGGCAAGGCTGCGCGCGGCGCGATCGGCCGCATCCTCGCCACTCACAATGTAGACCGTCGGGCGCGGACGGCGCGCAAACTGGGCGGCCGCCATAAGCGTGCGGCCCGACTGCGACACGGCCAGCGTCACGTCCTCGCCGGCATCGAGTCCGGCCTCGACGGTCTGCAGCGCCTCGGCAGTGTAGAGCTGCGCGGCTATACGGTGAATGAGCATGCTGTTCCTCCGGCATCGCAACGCCAAAAGCCCGCCGGGGCAAGCTCGGCGGGTCGTACGTCAAATACATTGTCTGTCATGGTAGCGCATGGAGAGGACTCCGGCTCAAGGGCAAACCCAGCCCCGCAAAAAACGCCAGACGAAGATGCGTTCCGCCCTACCCCGCTACGCGCACGCTGGGGCACAAATCTGCCAGCGGACACTCGTCACACTTGGGCTTGCGGGCATCGCAGATCTCGCGACCAAAGGTGATCCACTGATGGTTGACCGACTCCCAATACTCGTGCGGCAAAATCTTGAGCAGATCCTGCTCGGTCTTGAGCGGCTCCTTGGCATGCGTCTTGGGACTCAGCATCAGGCGGTGCGCAATGCGGTTGACGTGCGTGTCCACCGCAATGCCCTCCACGATGCCATACCCCACGTTGAGCACGATGTTCGCCGTCTTGCGTCCCACGCCCGGCAGCTTCACGAGTTCCTTCATGTCGGCCGGCACCTCGCCGCCATAGTCGGCGACGATCATCTGCGCGGCCTCGACGGCATGCTTGGCTTTGCTCTTGTAGAAGCCGAGTGACTTGATAGTGTCTGCCACGTCAGCCACGCTCGCCCCGGCCATGGCCTCGGGCGTGGGCCACCGGGCAAACAGCCGCGGCGTCACCTTGTTGACCTGTGCATCGGTCGTTTGCGCCGAAAGCAGCACCGCGATCAGCAGGCGGAAGGGATTCTCGTGGTCCAAAAAGCACTCGACCGGGCCATAGCGACGGTTGAGGCGCTCACACACCTCGATGGCGCGCTCGCGCTTGGCGGCATTGGTCTCGCGTGGCATAACGACTCCTCGGCTCAACGGCACAATAAACTTATGGGCACAATTGTCCCACGTCCGAGACGCTTACGCCTCCAAGAATGCGCCGGTCTGACGGCTCCACAGGCTCGCGTACTCGCCACCCGCCTCGACAAGCTGCGCATGCGTGCCGTCCTCGACAATCTCGCCATCGGCCAGCACCACAATGCGGTCGAGCGCCGCCACGGTGGACAGGCGATGTGCCACCACAATGGAGGTGCGGCCGCGCATCAGGTTCTCGAGCGCCTCCTGCACCAGCGCCTCGGACTCGCTGTCCAAGGCAGACGTCGCCTCATCGAGCACTAGAATCGGCGCGTCGGTCAGGATGGCGCGGGCGATAGCCACGCGCTGACGCTGGCCGCCCGAGAGCTTGACGCCGCGCTCACCCACCATGGTGTCAAAGCCACGGGGCAAGCGGTCGATAAACTCGGTCGCATTAGCCAAGCGAGCCGCCTCGCGGATCTGCTCGTCGGTGGCGTCGGGGCGTCCGTAGGCGATATTCTCGCGAATGGAGCGATGGAACAGCAGCGCCTCCTGCGGCACGTAGGCAACCTGGCGGCGCAGGCTCTGCTGCGCGCAGCGCGAGACGTCCTGGCCGTCCACGAGCACGCGACCGCCCTGAACATCGTCTAGGCGCAGCAGCAGTTTGGTGAGCGTCGTCTTACCCGAGCCCGATTTGCCCACCAGGCCCACGCGCTGGCCCGCCGCCACATGTAGTGTCAGGTCATCGAACACGGTCTCGCCCGCCGCAGCGTCACGGTACGCAAAGCTCAGGTGCTCAAAATCAATCGCGCCCTCGGTCACTTTGAGCTCAGGGGCGTCCGGGTCGTCTGCCACCAAACGTGGCTCGTCCAGCACGCGCGTCATCTCGGCCGCATCGCCGAGCGCGCGGTTGATGCGCTGCATCATGGAGCTTACGTAGTTCAGGCGCATGGTGAGGTTATAGGTGTAGGTAAAGATCATGACGAGCGAGCCGGCCGAGATGCCAAACCACGCGTTGCCGCCCGCCACGAACACACTCACCACGGCCATGG
>CALLRY010000002.1:0-1231 GCA_938014285.1 uncultured Collinsella sp.
GCCTTCTGCCCCGAGCCAGTCCGTCGACGGCGGTTCTGTTGTCTCTCGTGCATACAGTAAGCTTGGTTGCGCTTATTCCTGGGGCGGAATTGGCCCGAACAGCTTCGACTGCTCTGGTTTTGTTAGCTATTGCCTCACTGGTCGCTATTGCCGTCTGGGCACCACGGGTACCTTTATGGGCTGGACGCGTGTGTCCGATCCGCAGCCCGGTGACGTTGTGGTCAACTCGTACCACACTGGCATTTACATCGGTGGTGGTCAGATGATTCATGCTTCCGACTACAACACGGGTGTTATCATCAGTTCCGTTGCCGCCGGCATGAACAACAACTATATCTTCGTGCGCTACTAAGTTATCCTACACAGCGTGTGAATGTGGACCTCGTGGCTTTAAGTCGCGAGGTCCACTCTTTTCTCTCTTAGACGGCTATCTAGTATTCAAAACTAGATAGCCGTCCATTTGGTTTGCAAGAAGGCTATAATTGTTGATGAACAATTAGAAAGGACCCTCTATGAGCTGGGCACTTATCTCCGATTCAAGCTGCAACCTCCGTGATTGGCAACCGGCCGCGCCCCATACCACCTTTGCATTTGCGCCCCTCAAAATTCGAGTGGGGGAGCGTGAATTCGTCGATGACCTTTCGCTCGATGTTCATGAGCTCAACTGCGCTGTTCAGGCGGAGACGAATGCCTCTTCGAGCGCTTGTCCCAGCGTAGGGGAGTGGGCCGAGCTCTTCAAATTGGCAGACAACACCATCTGCATGCCGATCTCTGAGGGCGTGTCGGGCAGCTACAACGCGGCAGCCACGGCTCGCGATATGGTTCTTGCCGAGGAGCCCGACCGACAGATTCATCTAGTCAATTCACGCGCAGCTGGCGGCAAAATGGACCTCATTTTCCTGCTGTTTGACCGCTATCTTGCAAGCAATCCGAATGTCTCATTCGAGGATGCTTGTGCATACTTCGATAGCCTTGAGCAGAACAGCAAAATCCTCTTCAGTTTGTGCAATTACGAAAACCTCGCCAAAGCCGGACGTATCCCTAAGGCAGCCGGCGTCATTGCTAACAAGCTCAATATCCGCATTTTGGGCACGGCGAGTGAGGCAGGTAAAATCGAACTCGTCGGGCACACGCGTGGCGAAAAGAAAATGCTTAACAAGATCATCGACACCATGGAAGCCGAGGGTTTTGCCGGCGGCGAGGTCATCATCGATCACGTTGAGAACGAAGC
>CALLRY010000003.1:0-7405 GCA_938014285.1 uncultured Collinsella sp.
ATATCGGATGAAGATAGATTCCGCGCGATCGTTAAGGCCGTATGCAGGATGCTCGATGCTGAATATCGTGATAAAAGCTCAGATGAGCAAAGGGCTGAGACATTACTCAGGTCTGAACTATTCGTTGACTGGACATAATTGGGAGTAATCGACGGAAAGATGCCCGTTAGACACAAAATGGCTCGATCGTGGACGGCTGCGAATCTAAGTGAGTAGACTTTTGGCACTTTGGCGACTAGGTCGTTTTGCAACAAGGCATTTACCTGCGGCTTTATAAAGTGATATGGATGGTCTGCTCGGCAAGTTCCAAAAAGTCTACTCACTTAGTTTTTGACGAGAAGCCGATGCCGAAGGCGGTCCTATTTCAGGTAGTTAACAAGTTTGTGAGGCACGAAAAAGGCCCGAACCATGCGGTCCGGGCCTCATCGAGCTAGAGGTTATGTCTCAGGTTGCTGGCTTAGCCGAAGTAGCGCTTGAGCAGGCCGGCGAAAGCCTTGCCGTGGCGAGCCTCGTCGCGAGCCATCTCGTGCACGGTGTCGTGGATGGCATCGAGGCCAGCGGCCTTGGCGCGCTTAGCAAGATCGGTCTTGCCGGCGGTGGCGCCGTTCTCGGCCTCAACGCGCATCTCGAGGTTCTTCTTGGTGGAGTCGGTTACGACCTCGCCCAGGAGCTCAGCGAACTTGGCAGCGTGCTCGGCCTCCTCGTGGGCAGCCTTCTCCCAGTACAGGCCGATCTCGGGATAGCCCTCGCGATGAGCGACGCGCGCCATGGCCAGGTACATACCGACCTCGGAGCACTCGCCCTCAAAGTTGGCGCGCAGGTCGGCAACGATGTCCTCGGAGACGCCCTCCATCTTGGCGACGCCCACGACGTGCTCGGCAGCCCACTCGAGCTGACCCTCCTCCTGCTTCAGGAAGCGAGAACCGGGAACGCCGCACTGGGGGCACTTGAAGTCCTCGGGCAGCTGGTCGCCGTCGAACTCTTCCACATAACCGCAAACGGGGCAAACAAACTTCATGATTCGATCCTTTCGATCGATGGCGATTGTGCGCTCGTCCGGTCCCGTAAGGGCCCTCTCCGGACGTGCGTCTTGACGAGTTCTATTATCCATAAATGCAACCAAATGTGAAGCCTATTAGGAATGATTTTTAATAAAACAATTTTGAGATATGAAGATGTTGATTGATTAACGATTGGCAGGCCGTCTTTGACCGCCGCTGAGTACAATCGGGCGAGCAAATGTTGACCTATCAACAAATGAAGGAGTTTCCTTTATGCATCTAGCCCGTCGTGCCTGGTGCCGAACATATCAGACGGTTTTTCGCATTGCATTGCCGATCCTGCCCTATACCGAGCCGCGCATTTTAGAGCATGCCGAGGATGTGCCCGCGGTGCTTCAAAAGCGCTCGATCCAGAAGGTCCTTATCGTGACGGATCCCGGCATTGCCCGTCTGGGGCTCACGGCACCGCTCGAGACGGCGCTCGCATGCAGGGGGATTGGCGTTACGGTCTATGCCGAAACGCGTGCAAACCCCACGGTTTCAAACGTGGAAGAAGCGGCGTCCCTGTATCGAGAGAGCGCCTGCCAGGCCATTATCGGCTTTGGCGGTGGCTCGGCCATGGACTGTGCCAAGGGCGTGGGCGCACGCATTGCGCAGCCAAACAAGCCCATCAACAAGATGCGCGGCCTACTGCGGATTCATCGTCTCCTGCCGCTGCTTATTGCGGTTCCCACTACCGCCGGTACGGGAAGCGAAGTCACGCTCGCGGCGGTTATCACCGATGACGAGACGCACTACAAATACCCCATTAACGACTTTGTGCTCATCCCGCGTTTTGCAGTCCACGACCCCGAGTTTACGTGCGGCTTGCCCGCTTCCATTACGGGGCAGACGGGCATGGACGCCCTGACGCATGCCGTTGAGGCCTTTATCGGGCGAAGCACCACGCCCTATACGCGTAAGATGGCGCGACAGGCGGTGCAGCTTATCCACGACAATTTGCTCGAGGCCTATGAGCATGGTGACGACATGTGCGCTCGTCGCAATATGCTTTTGGCGGCGTATAAGGCGGGCGTTGCGTTTACCCGCTCCTATGTCGGATATGTGCATGCCGTCGCGCACAGTTTGGGCGGCCGATACGGAATTCCGCACGGTTTGGCCAACGCGATCATCCTGCCGCACATGCTTCGCGCTTATGGTGACGCCGCCGCCCCCAAGCTTGCCGATCTTGCTCACATGGCGGGCATTGCGCCGGCTACCGCGCAGGATAGTCTTGCGGCCGAGGCCTTTATCGATTGGGTCGACCGCATGAACGAGGCCCTGGGAATCCCCAAATATGTCTTGGGCATTCGCCGCTCCGATATTCCGCAAATGGCGGCCCATGCCGATGCCGAGGCCAATCCCCTGTACCCCGTTCCACTTTTGATGGACCGCTCGGAGCTCGAGCATATGTACGAGGTCGTCGCGGGTGGTATGTTTGAGGACGAGAACTAGGAGGGTGCCATGAACACCGAGGAAATTGCGCGCATCGTCGGCGATCAGCGCGCCTACTTTAAGACGCACGCCACGTTTGATGTCGATGCTCGACGTCGCGCGCTCGTGAGTTTACGCGATGCGGTGCGGGCCCACGAGGCCGATATCGCTCATGCGCTCAAGACCGATTTGGGAAAGTCGCATGACGAGGCCTATATGTGCGAGATTGGCACATCGCTTTCCGAGATTCGTCATCAGATTGCGCATGTGGCCCGATGGAGTCGTCCGCGCCTGCGTCCGTGTGACCTCGCTAACGCCGTGAGCGTGTGCAAAACGCAAGCCGTGCCCTATGGCGTCACACTCATCATGGCGCCTTGGAACTATCCGTTTTTGCTGACGCTCGAGCCGCTCGCTGGCGCCCTTGCCGCGGGCAATACCGTGGTCATCAAGCCGAGCGCCTATGCTCCGGCATCGAGCGCGGTGCTCAGGCAAATCTGTGATGAGGCATTTGATCCGTGCCTGGTGACGGTTGTCGAGGGCGGGCGCGCCGAGAACGAAGCGTTGCTCGATGAGTGCTGGGACAAGATCTTCTTTACCGGTAGCGTTCCGGTTGGCAAGCTCGTCATGGAGCGCGCAAGTAAAAACCTTACGCCCGTGACGCTTGAGCTGGGCGGAAAGAGTCCCTGCATCGTGGATGCGACGGCAAACTTGAAGGTCGCGGCACGGCGCATCGCCTTTGGTAAATGGCTCAACGTGGGGCAGACCTGCGTGGCGCCCGACTACCTGCTGGTCGATACGCGCGTGCACGACGAGCTGCTGGGCCTCATCAAGGAGGAGGTCAGTCGCATGTTTGGCGAACATCCACTCGACAATGAGGATTACGGACATATCGTCAATGCTAAGCATTTTGCGCGCGTGCGCGGGCTGATCGATCCCGATAAGGTCGTGCTGGGAGGCACGGCGCGCGAGTCGTCGCTCAAGATTGAGCCGACGATCCTAGACGGCGTGGCGCCTGGGGACGCCGTGATGCAGGAGGAGATCTTCGGTCCCATCTTGCCGGTGCTGACGTTTGAGAGCCTAGACGAGGCCGAAGCGTTTATTACGGATCGTCCGACGCCGCTGGCCCTGTATATCTTTAGCCAGGATCGTGCGGTTCAGCAACGCTTTGTGCGCTACGTGCCCTTTGGCGGCGGCTGCGTCAACGACACCATCATGCACTTGGCTACGAGCCATATGGGCTTTGGCGGCATGGGCGCGAGCGGTATGGGGCAGTACCATGGCCGCGAGAGCTTCGATACGTTTAGCCACAAGAAGAGCATCGTGAACAAGGCAACCTGGCTGGACGTGCCGTTTCGGTATGCGCCCTACGCAAGCTGGAAGCACAAGTTCGTGCGCATGTTTGTGCATTAGAAAAGGGCGCAGGTAATACGAACAAGTGTTCCTATTACCTGCATTTTGCGTTAGACTACTGTTATGGAGCACGGATGGGCCAACTCCCTTTAGAAGGGATTTGGTATGAACGTAAGCGATGTTATTTCGTTATTGGCGTTGTTGATTGCGGCTATCGAACTCGGTCTGTTTATCGGCCGAATGAAATAGCCGCCCCCGCGTAAGCGAAGACGGCCACTTCTCACGATGAAAACGTGTATCGGAGTTGGCAAGACCCGCGGCAACGGGTGCCATCCGTGTTCCTATCTTATCTGCAAGCGTTCTGTCGCGCAAGCGTTGAGGCAAACGATTGAAGGACGCAGACAGGATGTATTTGTGTCCGCACGGACCCGTAGACTTCTCAATAAGGTTAAACACCGGTTTATCCGGCCGTTAGGGGAGTTGCTATGTACGAGCCTTCACGTGTTCTTCTGTCGTTTCACATCGCGGGATTTCAGTATGCCGACGGTGCCTTGGTCCTGGGCGATCTTAAGGTTGGCGATAAGCTGAAACTGTGTGCCGAGCGCGATAACCCTCATGATCCCGAGGCGGTTGCGATCTACTTCGGCAACACTAAGCTTGGCTATGTTCCGGGAAACGAGGTCGGCCCGCTGTCCTTGATGATGTATTACGGCCACGAGGACGTGTTTGAGGCCCGCGTGCAACAGGTTGCCCCCGAACGCAGCCCGTGGCACCAGGTGCGCGTTGGGCTCTATGTGGTGGATGCTCGCTAATCGGTATGGGAGACTGCCATGTTTGATGACGATGACCTGTTCGATCTGACGGATGATCCGTTTGAGTGGGATATGCTACTCGATGACGATGAGTTGGAGCAGGACCGTAGGAAACGGCAGGACAAGAAAACTCAGAGTGACGCTTCGAAAAAGCAAGACAAGCGCCGCCGCGGACTGTTCGGTGGGCTCTTTGGATAACCGCCGCATCGCTACGTCTGTATACTTAGCACGAGTTGAACACGTTGCGAAATGAGGACATAGACGATGATGTGGTTTACCGCCGACCTGCACCTGGGCGATACGAATATCTTGCACGACATGGACCGGCCATTTGGCTCGGTCGAGGAGATGAACCGCAAGGTCATCGATGCCATCAATGAGTGCGTGGATGTGGACGACCGCCTCTACATCCTGGGAGACTTTACCTATCGTTTGCCCCTGGCGGAGGCGGTGCGCCTGCGCGAGCGCATTGAATGCCAGAACGTGACGCTCATCCGTGGCAACCATGACGGTGATTGGGAAGACCCCGACGTCCCGCAGATTTGGGATGACGTGCGCGATTACCTGGAGATTGCCCCCGGCTATGCCAAGGGTCATCGTCTGGTTATGAGCCACTACCCCATGCTCAGCTGGAATGGCAAGGCGCGTGGTGCCATCATGCTGCACGGGCATATCCACAGCAGGGGAGACCGCACCAACGCGCGCAACCGCGATCGTGAGCGCCCTATCTTTCGCTACGATGTTGGTCTTGATGCCAACGAGTATAGGCCCGTAAACCGAGACCAGATTCTTAGCTTCTTTGGGTTATAGGGCGCCAGAGCCACCACAAAGGGGACAGGCGCCTTTGTGGTGGCTCTGGCGCCGTTGCCATTATGGCAGCGGCGCCTTTTTTGTCCGTGCGGCGCGGTAGAGTGTAGGCGGTTGAAATTTGCGTCCATCGAGGAGCTGCTATGAACGAGATCAAGTGCCCGCATTGCGGCGAAGTTTTTAAGGTCGATGCGTCCGGCTATGCGGATATCGTCAAGCAAGTGCGCGATGCCGAGTTTTCGCGCGACCTGGATGAGCGTGTGAAGGCTGTCCAGCGCGAGGGCGAGCAGGCGCTGGAGCTTGAACGCTCGCGTTCGACGGCCGCCTTGCAAAAGGCAGAGTCTCAGCGCAACGCTCAGCTTGTCGAGCAGAAGAATGCTGCAGCTCAGCAGCTGGCACAAGAGGTTGCCAAGCGCGATGCCGAGCTTGCCGAGTTGCGCGCTAAGCTCGAGGGCGCTGCCGCAGAGCGCGAGAGTGCAAGCCAGCGCGCGGCGGTTGAGGCCCGCGCCGATGCTCAAAAGGAGAATGCCGAGCTCCAGCGTGAGATTGATAGCCTGCGTGCGCAGCTTGGGCGCAAAGATGACGAAGCAAAGCTTGCCGAGTCGGCGGCGCGCAACGCTGCTCAAAACGATTTAGCTGCGCGCGACGCTCAGATTGCCGAGCTGCAGGCCAGGCTCGCCGCGGCGGACAAAGCCCAGGAGATGGCGCTTGCCGCTGCCGCGGCAGAGTCGCAGCGTGAGCTCAATGCCGCTCGCAGCGAGGCCGAGCGCGCGCTTACTGACTATCGCGCGAAGGTGCAAGAGAAGTTCTCCGCCGCAAAGGCTCAGTCCGAGCAAGAGGCCGAGGGCCTGCGTGCCCAGCTGCGCGAGCAGGAACTGATGGCAAAAATGAACCTGTCAGAGGCGGTCGCCGCGGCGGAGCGTGAGCGCGATGAGGCACGTGCCAAACTGACGAGCGAGCTGGCAGTGCGCGATTCTCGCGAGGAGCAGGCCAAGGCGGCACACGAGCTCGAGCTTGCGCAGGCCAAGCGTGCGAGCGATGACCTGATTCGCTACAAGGATGAAGAGATCGAGCGCCTTAAGGACATGAAGGTCCGCCTGTCCACCAAGATGGTGGGCGAGTCGCTCGAGCAGCACTGCGAGACCGAGTTTAACCGTCTGCGCATGACGGCGTTTCCTAACGCGTACTTCGAGAAGGATAACGATGCGTCCGAGGGTAGCAAGGGCGACTTTATCTTCCGCGAGTGCGACGCGAGCGGCAACGAGGTCATTTCGATTATGTTCGAGATGAAAAACGAGAACGACGAGACTGCGACCAAGCACAAAAACGAGGACTTCTTTAAGAAGCTCGATCACGATCGCCGCCAAAAAGGCTGCGAGTACGCGGTGCTCTGCACGTTGCTCGAACCCGAGAGCGAGCTTTACAACGCCGGCATCGTGGACGTGAGCTATCGCTACGAGAAGATGTACGTGATTCGCCCACAGTTCTTTATTCCCATGATCACGCTTCTTCGCAACGCCGCCATGGGTTCGCTGCGCTATAAGCAGGAACTGGCGGAGTACAAACAGCAGAATATCGACGTCACGAACTTCGAAGCCAAGATGGAAAAGTTCAAGAATGATTTCGGTCGCAACTACGAGATCGCGAGCCGCAAGTTCCAAACGGCGATTGATGAGATCGACAAGACGATTAGCCATCTGCAGAAAACCAAGGAGGCGTTGCTGTCCTCCGAGAACAATCTGCGCCTAGCCAACAAGAAGGCCGACGATCTTACCATTCGCAAGCTCACGTGGGGCAACAAGACCATGAAGGCCGCGTTTGACGAGGCGCGCGGGGCTGCGACAGAGACAAACGATGAGCCAGCCGAGGCGGATTCGTATGAGGTCGAGGATACCGAGTAGGGGATAGCGTATCGCGCAAAAAACGGGGCCGCTGGCGATATTGCCAACGGCCCCGCTTGTT
>CALLRY010000004.1:0-1346 GCA_938014285.1 uncultured Collinsella sp.
CGCGCGGGTAAGGACGGCCCGGCAACTAAAGCAACCAAAGAAGCCTCGCACCGCCCGCCACGTTGCGAGGCTTCTTTTTATAGCGCTTTCTTAAATGGTTTAGAGCCCTATGCTTTAGTCACGGAGCAACTCGTCCCAGAGAGAGGAATACTATGGCAGAACAGCAGCTTATCGGAGCGCTCGAGGCCGGCGGCACCAAGATGGTCTGCGCCACGGGCTATGCAGACGGTACGGTCCTGGAGCGTGAGCAGATCGCGACCACGACCCCGCAGGAGACCGTTGAGGCCGTCAATGCATGGTTTGCCGACAAGGGCATCGCCGCACTGGGCATCGGCGCCTTTGGCCCCACCGCAGTCAACCCTGCCTCGCCCCAATACGGCAAGATCCTGGAGACGCCCAAAACGGCATGGCGCTACTTCGACCTGCTGGGCACCATCCAAAACGAGCTCAATATTCCCTGCGGCTACGACACCGACGTCAACGTTGCCTGCTTGGGCGAGGTCACCTTTGGTTGCGCCCAGGGCCTCACGGACGTGGTCTACCTGACCATCGGCACCGGTGTGGGCGCCGGCGTGCTCTCGGGCGGTAAACTCGTACACGGCATGATGCATCCCGAGGCCGGCCACATCCTGGTCACGCGCGACCCGCGCGACACCATCGGCGAGCATAGCGCTTGCCCCTTCCATGACAACTGCCTCGAGGGCCTCATCGCCGGCCCCGGCGTCAAAAAGCGCTGGGATGGCAAGAGCGCCGGAGATGTGGCCGATGACCCGGAGGCCATGGACCTGCTCGCCGGTTATCTGGCACAAGCGCTCATGACCTACACGCTGTGCTACGCGCCGCAAAAGATCATCATCGGCGGCGGCGTGGCCGACCACACCCCCATCGTGCCGCTCGCACGCAAAAAGTGTGCCGAAATGCTTAACGGCTATATCGTCACGCCCGAGGTCAACGACATCGATACCTATATTGTCAACAATAGCCTCGAGGGCAAGCAGGGCATCATGGGCTGCCTTGCCCTGGGCGCACAGGCGCTTCAGTAACAGACGCACCCTCAGGGCGTGGCGCGCCCGGCAAATCCAACCTACGGAACGACGCCACCACGCCCCATATAAGCCTCAAATATAAAAGGCCGCCTAGGACCAAACATTCGTCCTAGGCGGCCTTTTTGGCACATATGAGCGATCGTAGTAGATATCGGAGCACAACGCCCGTTGCCGCTCCACAGCAGTCGATCATCACATCGGTGATCATGCCGGCGCGTCCCGGCACAAAGAGCTGAATCGTCTCGTCGATCGAAGGAATCAGCAGCAGGAACACCGCCGTGGGCAGCAGCACGTCAAAGG
>CALLRY010000005.1:0-1083 GCA_938014285.1 uncultured Collinsella sp.
GAGGGCCACGTGGTCATTGCCGCGGGCCCGCTGTGTTCACCGGCGCTGAGCGAAGAGGTCATGAAGCTCGTCGGTGGCGACGCCCTTGCGTTCTTCGATGCCGCGGCGCCGATCGTCGATGCCTCCACGCTCGATATGGACGTGCTGTTTTCGCAGTCGCGCTACGAGGAGCAGGGGAGCGGCGACTATCTCAACGCTCCGCTCAACAAGGAGGAGTACGAGGCCTTTTTCGAGGCGCTCACCACGGCCGACCGCGTGGTGCTCAAGGACTTTGAGGGCGGCGATCTGTTCCAGGCCTGCCAGCCTGCCGAGGAGGTTGCGCGCACCGGCAAGGACGCCATTCGCTTTGGCGCCATGAAGCCCGTCGGCCTCACCGACCCGCGTACCGGACGTCGCCCTTGGGCGGCGATTCAGCTGCGTGCCGAGAACAAGGAGAAGACCGCCTATAACCTGGTGGGCTTCCAGACCAACCTGACCTTTGGCGAGCAGAAGCGCGTCTTCCATATGGTGCCGGGCCTGGAGAACGCTGAGTTCTTCCGCTACGGTGTCATGCACCGCAATACCTTTGTCGACGCCCCGCACGTGCTTGATGGCACCTTTGCCGTGCCCGGTACCGGCGTGCGCCTGGCCGGTCAGATCACCGGCACCGAGGGGTACATGGAAGCCGTGGCGACCGGTCTGCTCGCGGCGCTCAACACCTATGCAGAGGCTATCGGCGCCGATTCCGTCGAGTTGCCCCGCGTGGGCGCCCTGGGTGCGCTCGTGGGCTATGCGACCGATCCTGCCACCGTGGGCTATCAGCCCATGCATGTCAACTTTGGCCTGGTGCCGCCGCTCGAGGACGGTAAGCGCCGCAGCAAGCGCGACCGCTATCAGGCCTATGCGGACCGTGCGCTCGAGGCCCTCGATGCCTACTTGGCCACGCGTTCCGACTTGTTTGGAGGCGACCGGTCATAGCCTTTGGCCTGTACGACACCGTCGACTCTTTTATCGCCTATATCGCACGCGTTGAGGGGCTTTCTCCCAACACGGTGACGGCCTATGGCTCGAGACTGGAGCGCTTTGCTGCCTGGTGCGAGCGCG
>CALLRY010000006.1:0-3035 GCA_938014285.1 uncultured Collinsella sp.
CTTCCCATTACCATTCCCGCCTTCGGTACGTTCTCGCTCATTGCTCCGTTGGCAAATGCGGTCATCGGTCCGGTGGTGAGCGTACTGCTTGCTGTGTCCATCGTGCTGGTTCCCTTTTCGCTCGTGGCACCGTTGCGGACTTGGGCGCTCGTTGTGCCCATGATTGCCGCCCGTTGCGCGCTGTTTTTCGAGCAGCTGTTTGCCGCCGTGCCGGGTGCATCCGTGAGCGTGCCGCCCGATAGCATGTGGATTTACCTAGTGCCGTGTTTGCTGGCGGTTCTGCTGGTCTGGTGGCCGCGTCCCCGTGCACGTCCTATGGCGGTGGGGCTTGCATGCCTGGTGCTCTTGGCTGCGATTCCGTACGTCTACTGGGATCGATTCGCTCCGCCTTCGGTGACGGTGCTCGATGTGGGCCAGGCGGATGCGATTCTTATCCGCCAGGGCGGCGTAGTAGCGCTCGTCGACTGCGGGCTCGACGAGCGCGTGGTGGCGGCGTTGGCTCGCAATAACGTGCACCATATCGATGCCGTCTTTGTTACGCATTGGGATGAGGACCACTGGGGTGGTCTGCCTGCCGTGCTCGAACAGTTTTCGGTTGGAACGATTGCCGTGGCGGCTGATGCGCTGGAGGATGCTCCTGCCGAAGTATTGAACCGACCTGGCGTGGAGTATCGGCAGGTGCGCCGTGGGGATACGGTTGACATCGGCTCATTTTGCGCTCGCGTGATGTGGCCATTCGAGTCCGTGGATGGCGAGGGAAATGAGGACTCGCTTGTCCTGCTACTCTCTTATGTTCAGGAAGGCAAGGGCCTGCGTATGCTCCTCACCGGCGATGCCGAGCTCGACCAAGAACGGGAATTCGTGCAGGAGGTGGGGGATATCGATGTACTTAAACTTGGGCATCACGGCTCCAAGGTTTCAGTTGATGGTGAGTTGCTGGACGTCCTGAAGCCCGAGCTTTCCCTCGCGAGCGCGGGCGAGGGGAATCGATACGGTCATCCGTCCGATGCCTGCATCGATGCCGTGAAGGAAGCGGGCGGCGTGTTCGCGTGCACCATCGAACACGGCGACATTACCGTTACGCCGACTGAGAATGGCTTTGCGATGCGATGCCAGCGACCGTGACGACGTCGTTGGCGTGTGGTGGGCCCCTGGGCTAGAATGGCACGGAACGAATACGAAGACCTGCGGGAGGGGAGCGCAATGTCCGAAATCGGTCTGCTGCCGGCATATCTGATCGTCGGTACCGACGGAGTCAAGCGCGATCACGCCGTCTCGCGTATGAAAGCGCGTCTGGAAAAGACGGGCATGGTCGAGTTCAACCTCGACGAGCGCGACATGACCAAGGACCCCGATATCGAGTCCATTATCGGATCGCTTAACACCTTTCCGATGGGCAGCGAGTTTCGCCTGGTAATCCTTGACGGCTGCTCAAAGCTCGCCAAGGCGGTCTCGGAGCCGCTTGTCGAGTATTTGGCGAGTCCCAGCCCCACAACGGTCTGCCTCATCATTGCTGACTCGCTTGCCAAGAACACGCGCCTGTATAAGGCGATCGCCAAGATCGACAAGAAGGCCGTGATCGATTGCTCCGGCACCAAGCGCTGGGAGCTTCCGCGCCGCGTGCAGCAGATGGCGACGCAGCACGGCAAGTCGATCCCGACGGCGGCCGCCGAGGAGCTCGTCTCGCGTTCGGGTGAAAACACTCGCATGCTCGATAACGACTTGGCTAAGCTTGCCCAGATGGTCGAGGCGCCCCAGATTGAGCTTGCCGACGTTGAGCGCTGGATTGTACGTACGGCCGAGGTTCAACCCTGGGACTTTCTCAATGCGGTCTCGGCCCGTGACATGCGCCGTTCGCTCGAGCTCTTCAATCTAATGCCCGCCAAGAGCTACGTGTGGACGTACACATTGCTGTGCGGCCGCATTCGCGAGCTTATCGTTGCCAAGGCGCTCGATGCGCGCGGACAGGGTCGTGAGCTGGCCGCAACGCTCAAGCTCCAGTCCTGGCAGGTCAAGAATCACCTGACCTGGGCACGTCGCTTTTCGATGGCAGAGCTCGTCGCAGCGCTCGAGGGTGCCGTTGATGTGGAGCTCGCGCTCAAGGGTTCGGCCGATTCTCAGACCGCGCTTTTGCTCTGGATTACGAACATCTTGAGAAAATCGTGATGATACCTGCCTATTTGACAAATTCGTTCTATCCCTTTGAGGGGGAGCGTGCTATAGTAGGCGCTTGCATGACCTCACCGTGTCTCAGAGGTGTCATACATTTTTTGCAAGGAACTCGAAAGGAACTCCAGAAGTGGCAAACATCAAGTCTCAGAAGAAGCGTATCCGCACCAATGAGGCAGCTCGCATGCGTAACAAGGCTGTCAAGTCCGAGCTCAAGACGCTGACCAAGCACGTCCAGTCCGCCGTCGCCGAGGGCGACGCCGAGAAGGCCCAGGCTGCCCTCAAGACCGTCACCAAGCGTCTCGACATGGCTGCCGCCAAGCATGTTATCCACAAGAACCAGGCTTCCAACCGCAAGTCCGGTCTTGCCAAGCTCGTGAACAGCATCAACGCTTAAGTTGTAAATTTCACACCACACAGATTACGCGCATAAATGGAGCCTGTTTTATGGAACAGGCTCCATTTTTTGTACCGCTCGGGTAAGATAGTCCGCATGAATACTTCAATTGACATTTCCCACATCCGCAACTTCTCGATTGTTGCGCACATCGACCATGGCAAGTCCACGATCAGTGACCGCATTCTCGAGCTCACCCATACCGTCGACGAGCGCGACATGGAGTCGCAGCTGCTCGACACCATGGATATCGAGCGCGAGCGCGGCATCACGATCAAGTCCAATGCCGTTCGCGTGTCCTATGACGCCGACGATGGCGAGACGTATCAGTTCAATCTGATCGATACGCCGGGCCACGTGGACTTTACCTATGAGGTCTCGCGCTCGCTGGCGGCCTGTGAGGGCGCGGTGCTCGTCGTTGACGCCACGCAGGGCGTCGAGGCGCAGACCGTCTCCAACGCGACGCTCG
>CALLRY010000007.1:0-1126 GCA_938014285.1 uncultured Collinsella sp.
ACGAGACTACCTTTGACGATCTCGATGCCGATTCGCTCGAGCGTCTGCAGCTGGTGACGGCCATCGAGGACGAGTTCGACCTCGAGATCGATGACGAGACCCTGCTGTCGCTCAACTCTGTCGCCGACGCTGTCGACGCTATTGAAAACGCCAAGGAGGCCTAAGTCTTGGCTTTATCTCAACGACTCGCGCGCGCCCAGGAAATCCTGGGCCACGAGTTCAATAACAAGGTGCTGCTGCGCGCGGCGCTCACGCACCCTTCTGCCGTGGAAGGTCAGCCCGTCTCGGCGAGTTATGAGCGCCTTGAGTTTTTGGGCGATTCCATTTTGGGCGCCGTGGTTGCCCGCTCGCTCTTTGAGTCCTATCCGGAGTTTGACGAGGGCAAGCTTACGCGCCTGAAGGTGTCGCTCGTCTCGGGCGCCACGCTGTCCGAGGTGTCCCATGAGCTGGGCATCGACGACATCATCATCTTTGGTGCCTCCGAGACCGGCACGGGCGCGCGCGGCCTGCACTCGGCGCTCGAGAACGTCTACGAGTCGCTCGTGGGCGCCCTGTACCTGGATGCCGGCTGGGATGCGGCGGCGGAGTTCATCCACCGCACGCTTAAGCCGCACCTGGCCTCCGAGCGTGCCGAGCATCCTGCGAACCCCAAGTCGTTTTTGCAGGAGTGCGTGCAGGCCGACGGCCACGAGCCTCCGGCGTACAAGCTCGTTGGCTCTGAGGGCCCGGCACACGCGCCGACCTTTACCGCCGTGGTGCTCATCGACGGTATTCGTCAAGGCCGCGGCACCGGTTCCTCCAAGAAGGAGGCCGAGGGTGCCGCTGCGCTCGAGGCGCTCGACCGCATGGGCTACACCACCAACGGCGTGATTCTCAACAAGAAGCCTGTTTAAGCGAGGAACCGTGTATCTCAAGTCCCTCACGCTCAAAGGGTTCAAGTCGTTTGCCGACCGCGCCCACATGACGTTTGAGCCGGGCCTGACCGTCATCGTCGGTCCCAATGGCTCGGGAAAATCGAACATCTCCGACTCGATTCTGTGGGTCCTGGGCGAGCAGAGCGCCAAGCAGCTGCGCGGCCAGGCTATGGAGGACGTCATCTTCTCGGGCTCGTCGGCGCGCAAGCCGG
>CALLRY010000008.1:0-1126 GCA_938014285.1 uncultured Collinsella sp.
CCTACACCGGAAGCATGCCAGAAATTGCCGTTACGATCAGGCCAAAGACGACCATGAAGATGAAGAACTTCCAAATGGTCTTCCACCATTGGCCAAACGAAATCTTAGCCACGGCAAGGCCGGCGACCGTCATGCCCGCCACGGGACTGATGGTGTTGATGGTCTGATTAGCAAACTGGAGCGCGGTAACGGCAGCTTCGGGATTGAGGCCCATAAGCTCGGTCAGCGGACCCATGACGGGCATGGTGAGCGCCGCAAGTCCAGAACTCGAGGGAACCAGCAAAGAGAGCAGGCCAAGGACGATATACATAAACGTGGTGTAGACGGCAGCGGGCGCACCGGCGAGCGCAGTAGCGAGCGCCTGGAGGATGGTGTCGATGATCATGCCGCCCTCGGCGATGACCAGAATACCGCGAGCGATACCGATAACGACGGCAGCGTACGCAAAGTCGGCGAGACCCTTAACGAACTCCTCTGCGATCGTCTGCTGGTCAAGGCCGCCCAGGATACCGGCAAGCAAGCCCATGCCAAGGAACACGGCGGAAATCTGATTCATGTACCAGCCCTGGGTAACAAGACCCCAGACGATAATGCCCATACCGCAAGCAAAATCGATAAGCACGAGCTTCTGACGGATCGTGAACTCTTCCTCGATGGAGGCATCGGTCACGGAAAACTCAATACGCTTGAGCTTATCGTCCTCGTACACAATGGACGACTCGGGGTTTTTCTTGACGCGCATGGCGTAGCGCATGGCCCATGCGATACCGACGGCAGTGAAGATGACCCAAGAAACGGCGCGCAGCCACAGTTGCGGATTACCCTCGATGCCAATGATGCCTTGGGCGATCAAAACATTAAACGGGTCGATGGTCGAAGCACAATATCCCAGGTTAGGACCAAGGAAGCAGATGATGAATGCCGTCATCGAGTCATAACCGATACCCATCATGATGGGAATGAAGATGGCATAGAACGGCAGGGCTTCCTCAGACATACCAAACGTAGTGCCGCAAATGGACAGCAACGTCATCGTGATGGGAATGATGAGGATGTCCTTGTTCTTGAGTTTTTTAATCACACGGCTCATGCCGGCATTCAAAGCGTTGGTCTTGGTGATGATCGC
>CALLRY010000009.1:0-3128 GCA_938014285.1 uncultured Collinsella sp.
TGAGCCGGGAAGCGTCTACGTCCTCATCTCGAACTTCGATCTGCATAAGAAAGAAGCCGAGGCGCTCCTCAACTCCATCGAGTTCCCCGATGACATGGCGAAGGCAGTTGCCGAGGCACGCGAAGTTGAGATTTCGAGCATCGAGATCAAGTAACGGGACCCCGCACACACCCACGTACGCGCGCCCCATTAAATGAACGGGCACCTCACGCCAGAGAGGGTCGATAGCATCGATCCTCCCCTCTTTTGCGCCCGGGCATATTGCCACATGTCGGCGCAAATCCGGCCCCCAGAATGGGACACATGGCCCACCCGAACGGGCCGCTCGCGCGTACAGTAAAGGCAGGTAATCCATGGGCGGTTACAGATCGAGGAGGACACGACCATGAAAAAGAAGGCCTTTGCGATTCTCACCCTCTGCATCAGTCTCTTTGCCGCAGTTGCCCTGGTGGGTTGTGGCGGAAGCGGTGGCGCTACCGGCAGTGGCGGTGGCGGCGGAGCAGAAAAGCCAGCCGTGGATATGAGGACCGACTTCATTTGGTTTAAGGTCGAGGTCCCCGAGGGCGTCGAGGTCACCGACGTCGCAGGCGATACCGCCGACAGGGCCCAGTTTAAGTTCACCGAGAGCGAGCACGCCAGCGATCGCTTCATCCCCGTCTTCGATCCTGACAAGAACGCCGACGAGCTGTTCGACTATGAGGCCAAATGGAAGGCCAACTTTGAGTGGACCGAGAATGACCCCGTCAAGTACAACGGCAAGACCTGGCGCAACGCTTCCTATACACACTCGGGCGGCGTGACGACTGAGTACTTCACCGAAGCAGGCGGCGGCAGCGTCTACGTGAGCATCGACAACGTCGAGGAGCACAAGGACGCCGTCGAGACCATGATGAAGTCTCTGGAGTTTGCCGACGATATCGCCAAGGCCAAGACCGAAGCCATGGACGTCAAGCTCGAGGATATCGAGATTAAGCGCTAAAGCTCCAACGGCATGCAGCAGCGCCGTTTTAGCTCAGCCGGGATGCAAGGTGCGACTCCTTGCATCCCGGTTTTTTGTGTTCGAAAGTGCCCGGTCACATCACCATGTTCAGCACGCTGACAAATTCCTGAGCCTGGGAGTGACTGCTCAGCCTGTAGGAACAGGCGGTCAGCAACCTATTACGGAGGAACACGCGCTTACCCTTGACCCCGTTGACACCCGTAATGTCCTTGAGGTAGACGATCTTGGTATGGGTACCGAAGAAGTCGTTCTTCACGACCGCCTCGATACGATTGGGATAGATGCTTATTCCCTTGAAAACGCCGGCACCCTTATCGTGAAACAGCAACGTGTTGTTATCCACGCGCGCCACCCCCATGGAGTTCGATAAAACCATCTCTATGACCACATTTTAGTCACTGCAAACCCTTTTTGCGGTCACGCGCAGGACACCAAATCGTGTCCGCACGAGGCCTTAAACTAGAGACAATAAAGGTGTTCGATACGCTTGGTGGGCTCTTAGGATGTTCCTCAGATCGCCAGCATCAGAGGAGGTCTTACATGGTTTACGTATGGGAATTCGAGTTCTTTGATTCGGACGGCATTGTCGATGCTGTGCCATGTGACTCGCTGGGCGGAGGAGGAACGGCAGGGCGCCCAAAAGAGGTCCCTATTGCTGTATAAAGCAATAGCGTTGCGGGTTTTTTCATTTGTCAGATTAGCTGACAAGCTCTCCCAATTCGGAACTCACTGCGTTCCGAATTGGGCTGGACACATTGCCGCAGGTAGCTGCACATCCTCAATCCAAAGTAAGAGAGGTGTTTCCCATGGCAGACAGACCGAAAACAACACTGCGCGACTGCATCTACGGGCTTGCCGTCGGCGACGCACTGGGCGTTCCTTACGAGTTCAGGCCCCGCGGCACGTTCGAATGCACCGACATGATCGGCTACGGCACGCACGGGCAGCCCGCCGGCACCTGGAGCGATGACACGTCCATGACGCTTGCTACCTGCGACTCGATTAGGGAGCTTGGGCACATCGATATCGCAGACATGCGCGATAAGTTCGTAAGCTGGATTGCCCGTGGCGAGTATACGATCGACGGCGTTTTCGACTACTGCGGCACGACCGCCCGCGCCTTGCACACCGGCAAAGGAGGCTCCGGCGAGCGCGACAACGGCAACGGCTCGCTCATGCGTATCGCGCCCCTGGCGTTCACCGATGCGACAGACGAAGAGGCCAGCAAGGTCTCCGCGATTACGCACGCCCACAGAACGTCGACCGACTCGTGCATCATATTTGTCGAGCTAATGAGGGATGTGATGAACAACGCGCTCCCCTCGTGGGCGCTCCACCTGAAAGACGCACCCGAGCACGAAATCAGGTCTGGCGGCTTCGTGCGCGACACGCTTAAGGCAGCCACCTGGTGCTTCGTCAACACTAGCAGCTACGAAAATTGCGTGCTTGCCGCCGTCAACCTGGGCGACGACACCGACACCACCGCAGCCGTTGCCGGCGCCCTCGCCGGCACGACCTACGGTCTCAAAGCCATCCCGCAGGAGTGGATCAACACCCTACGCGGTAAAGAGCTGATTGAGCAGTGCTTGTTTTAGGGCGCACTCACGATAGAAACTGGCCAGGAGACACCATGGAAAGAGAGAACGCAAATATAGACGAGTTCCAAGTGGACGAAAACGGGATTCCGCTATTTCCAGCAGGACTGAAGGAAGAAGCCAACCTCTATGTCCTCCCCGACGGGCGTTACCTCCCCTGCGGGGTCTACCGGACCGAAGATGACGGCTCACTCATTTATGAGCCATCCGAACTAAGCTTCTTCGGGCAGATGCTTGCCCAATTCAAAGAGCGCTAGAGGTTTGATTGCCCGTTAGATCGCCACTGTTCCAAACCATGGAATGGGTAGGATGTCTCCCACCGCGGCCTGTGAGGTAAAATCTTGACTGCCGCGGAATCCGCCTGCGGGCAACGCTCCGATCTCCGATTGGGGTGAAGCCTATGAACTTGTTTCTTGAAATCCTGCGCCTCTCGATGTATGTGACCGGCATTGCCCGGAACCTCTACTCGATCTGGCGGGAATATAAGCAGTAACGGATAGCGAAGGGAGTCATGAAAAGGGCCGGTTGCAGCC
>CALLRY010000010.1:0-3045 GCA_938014285.1 uncultured Collinsella sp.
ACCGCCGCAATATCGTGCTTACGCGCGATATGGGCTTTACCCGCGAGGGCGTCGACGTGGTGCATAGCGTTGACGAAGCGCTCGCTGCGGTTGCCGATGAGCCCGTTGCCTGGGTGATCGGTGGCGGCGATGTCTATCGGCAGTTTTTGCCGTACTGCGTGGAGGCCGAGGTCACTCATAACCACTGCGTGCATGTCGTGGACACGTACTTTCCCGACTTGGACGCCGATCCCGCGTGGGAGATTGCGCAGCGTAGCGGGGTCGCGACGATTGCCGCCGGTGAGGGTGACGAGGGCGTCGATTATGAGTTCGTGACGTATCATCGCGTTGAGGCGTAAATCGTCTGGCGTGAACGGTATCATCGGGTTGGTTGAATGCATGGGGCGGCGCTTAGCGTCGCCTCGTTTGGTATAGATGTGCTGTAAAGAAGGGTGCGGGCTGGCTGCTATGACTGATGCCGTTGAGGTTCTGCGAATTGATTCGCTCGAGGACGAGCGGCTCGATGCCTATGTGCGACTGACCGAGCGTGAGCTTCGCTGCGTGCTGGAGCCGCAGAAGGGCATTTTTATCGCTGAGAGTGCCAAGGTCATCGAGCGTGCGGTTCGCGCTGGATATGAGCCGGTGAGCTTTCTTTTGGGCGAGCGCTGGCTCGACCAGATGATGCCGCTGTTTGACCAGCTTGTCGTGCGCAAGGGAGCGGGTCCGGTTCCCGTGTTCGTGGCCTCCATGGAGCTCATGGAGCAGTTGACGGGCTTTAACGTGACGCGTGGTGCGCTCGCGGCGTTCCGTCGCCCGCGTCAGATTCCGGTTGATGAGTTCTTGGGCGGTGTCGTCGAGGCGGCGGGGGATCGTCCGGTGCGTGTGTGCGTGCTTGAGGGTATTGTCGATCACACCAATGTTGGCGCTATTTTCCGCTCGGCTGCCGCATTGAACGTTGACGGTATTTTGGTCAGCCCGACGTGCTGCGACCCGCTGTACCGTCGCTCGGCCCGCGTGAGCATGGGCACCGTGTTTCAGGTGCCGTGGACGCGCATTGGCAGCGAGGCTCGTGTGTGGCCGCATGATGGTCTGAGCGCGTTGCACGATGCCGGTTTTTCGTGTGCCGCTATGGCGTTGACGGACGATTCCGTATCGCTGGACGATCCCGTGCTGCAGGAGATTGACCGCTTGGCAATCTTTATGGGTACCGAGGGTGCCGGCTTGGGCGCCAAGACCATTGCCGGCTGTGACCACGCGGTGCGCATTCCGATGGCGCACGGGGTCGATTCGCTTAACGTGGCCGCGGCGAGCGCCGTCGCCTTTTGGCAGCTGTGCCCGCACGTGAGCAATGAGTATCACTACCAGACGGGTTTGTATCACTAGGCAGATATTTCGCACCTGGCTCTGATTCGGGGTGTTTCGGTCGACGCCAGTCGGTGCTAAGCTGATATTGGCTTTGGTCTTAAATTGCCGTTTTGTTGTTTAACATACGTTGGCGGGGAGGGCGTGTGGCTAAGAAATCTACGGCTATCGATGTAACGCAGGGTGTCATTTGGCAACAGCTGCTGTCGCTGTGCGTCCCCATCTTCTTTAGTTCGTTTTTTCAACAGGCTTACACGCTTATCGGTACGTATATCGTCGGCCAGTTTGGCGGCAAGCTCGCGCTGGGTGGCATTCAAGCCACGATGGTGCTCACCGAGCTCTGCATTGGCTTTTGCGTTGGCGTCGGCGCCGGCTGTGCGGTCATTACCGGTCAGTATTTTGGCCAGCACGATGATGAACGACTGAGTCGTTCGGTTCACACGGCCATGACGCTCGCGCTGGTGGGCGGTATCGTCTTCTCCATTCTCGGCATAGTGTTCGTTGAGCCCATGCTGGTGCTTATGAACACGCCGCATGAACTATTGGCCGAGGGTGTGGCCTATGCTCGCTGTTATTTTGCCGCGATGGTTGCGGCACTGCTGCTGAATATGGGAACCGCACTGCTGCGTGCCGTGGGCGACACGCGCGGGCCCGCCGTGATCATTGCCTCTGGCTGCCTTGTTAACGTGGTGCTGGATATCATCTTTGTCGCTGTGTTGCATATGGAGGCGCTGGGCTGCGGCATCGCAGTGGCGCTGACCATTTGCTCCAATGCAACGATGATCGTGTTGCGCATGATGCGCGCTCCGGGTGCATGGCGTCTTTCGCTGTCTAAGCTCGGTATCGATCGCGGTATTTGCAAGAGTATGATCTCGTGTGGTCTGCCACTCGGTTTTCAATCGGCTGCCTATTCGATCTCGAACGTGCTGATCCAGGTGTCGGTTAATTCGTTTGGCGCCGATGTCACGACTGCTTGGGGTCTATCTGGGCGCCTGGATGGCATTATCTGGATGGTGACCGAGGCGCTCGGCGTATCGATCACTACGTTCTCGGCGCAGAACTTTGGCGCGCGCAACTACGAGCGCATGCGCAAGGGCTACCATACGTCGCTCGTGCTGTCGTTTATGCTCATTGGTGGCCTGTCTGCCGTGCTGCTGGTGTTCTCGGGCCCGCTGTCGTGTTTGTTTGTCGACGATGCTTCGATTTCGGCGTACACCACGACCATCCTCCATTTCATTGCGCCGTTCTATGCGATTTTCTCGATTATCGAGAACGCCTCGGGTTCCATCCGCGGCGCCGGCGTGAGTCTGCAGCCTATGATGCTCACCATCTTTGGCACCGTTGTCTTGAGGGTGATCTGGGTGTTTGCGATCATGCCCTTCGATCCGTCGCTCGAGCATCTACTGCTGGTCTACCCCGTAACCTGGCTCATCACCGCAACCATGTTCACCATCTACCACCACAGCGGCAACTGGCTAGGTCGCGCCACCGCCTAGCTCATCCGTCAGATACCCCTGATAAGTTGCGGTGAAATAGTTCCTGAAAAGCCCTTGCGGACCGTCAAACAAGTACTATTCCACCGCAACTTCCTTATGAGCTGTAGGTGTTGGCGGAAAACGAATCAATTAGTATTCGATGCCTTGGCGGGCTAGGAGGCCTTCGTCGAAGTAGTGTTTGATGGGACGCATTTCGGTGACTAAGTCC
>CALLRY010000011.1:0-14427 GCA_938014285.1 uncultured Collinsella sp.
GTCCCTTGCGGCGTAGTTCTTATTTAAGCCGTCCAAGTTTTGGGGTGCAGTTCACGAAACGCTTTCCGGGGGCTCTGCGAGACATTGGATGAAAATCCTGACGGGCGGGCCTATGCCCAACTGCCAACAGCGACCAACACGTTACTCGGCGTGTGCGTAATCAACCTTGGCGCGGCGAGCGGTAGCCTTCTCCCAATCGCTGGTGCCCTCAAAGACATCCTGCTTGTAGGGATTGCGGCCGAGCTTCTTGGCGCGGTAGGCGATGTAGATGATCGCGGCGACGTTGGCGACCAGTGCGGCGATCGAGACCGCGGTAGCGGCGCCGGGGTCGAGCGTGGAGTGGGTCACAAAGATGGACTCCTCCTGGAAGTACGGGAACACCTGAGCAAACATGCACCAAATGGCCAGCGTAAAGGCGCGGTTCTGGATCCAGCCGCCCTTGTTCCAGATAAAGGCGGCGACGGTGGGCGCCAGCAGCAGCGCAAAGCCGCAGAACCAGGAGTGGGTGGGCAGGCAGTTGTAGGTGTAGCAGAAGTTCCAGATATCGTAGGCGATGATGTAGACCCAGGTCATGTCGGGCCACAGCATGTCGGTTTGATCCTCGGAGGCGTAGACGCTCCACCAACCGGTCATGCAGAAGATGTTGATGATACCGGCGATGCCGTTGAACACGTTGTTCCAGCCGGCCAGCTGTGTGGCGCCCTCGGAGGTGACCCAGGTGGACTCGCCCAGGACAAAGAAGTGATAGGCACTCTCGAAGTCGGACACGACGGCAATCATGATGTTGATGGCGACGATCACAAACGGCCATGCGCGGAACCAATGCGCCTTGCCGATCTTTCCCCACTGGTACTTAATGGCAATGAAGCCCCAGCAACCGGCGAGCGCCGCGTATACCTTGGCGTAGTGGAACCAGCTGTTCTGGTACACATGGGTGGGGTTGGTGAGCGCCCACTCGGCACCCTGCGAAACGCCCACGGCGATGGCGACGCAGTAGATGGTCATGGCCAGCGGAGCCACGCCAAAGATGATTGCCGCGCCGAGCTTGGTGCGGCGGCCGACCTCGTTGAGCACGATCAGGCCGATAAAGACCATGGCCCAGCCGGCCCAGTGGATAAGGGTATCGCTACCCCAAACATCGAACAGCACGCTGCTCTCCTTTCACACGCCCGCGGCCCCTCTTCTGATCGCGGGCAGTTTGGCCAAATGTCGTCAGTTCTGGGGCTTGCGCTCCGGATACTTGGCGGTATAGCCCTCGATGTGGAGTGTCGAGGCGATGATTTCCTTGACCGTCTCGTCGGGCACATCGGGGTGCGTGCGGATATACATCAACAACCCCATGATGAGGGTGTAGAACGTCTCGTAGACATGGTCGATGCGTAGCTCATGATGGGCGACAAAGTCCACCACGGTGGTGTCGCAGATATACTGCGCCACGCGCTGGACCACGTTGTGCAAAAAGCCGCCGTAGAGCGCGCCGCTGCTTGAGGTGAGCGTACTCGGCAGTTCGCGGCCGCTGGCGACCAGACGCTTAAAGAGCGGGGCGACGGTGTCGAGCGCGCCCTCGATATCGCCGACGGTGCGGTTGGCATTCCACTGCTCGAGCTCGGAGATAAAACCGTCGATTGCCTCGTCCATGACGGCGGTGACGGCGGCGTCCATATCGGCAAAGTAGTGGTAGAACAATGAACGCGTGCAGCCGGCTCGCTTGGTCACGGCCGATACCGATAGGTGGGACACGCCCAGCTCGGAGCTTACGGTGCGCACGGCATCGAGGATCTCGCGACGGCGTTCGTCGCCCGTCAGGCGCTTTGCCGCGCTATCGGATGCGGGAACGGCATCGACCACAGAGGTATCTGCTGTGTTGTTGCCCATGTTTTGCCGCCTTTCATCCCCTTTTGCCTGACCGTTCGCCTAACAGTCTTGAATATTGTTGACGGTTCGTCAATACTATTTTTGACACAATGTCAACAATGGCGGGTGAACGGCATGGGGGGCATGCCCGGCCTGCAAAAAAAGAGGGGCGCTGCGGCCTCGTCGGGCTGCGGCAAGAGAAGGGACAACCATGATTCTCAACGGACCGGGGATTAGCTATACCGAGCCTGACATCGGTTCGGAGTTCGTGCCGCCGCTGCCGGAGCATCCGCGCGAGGCCATCGTCAAGCTGTGCGAGCACTGCACCAACCGTCTGCTGCATCGCGATGAGCTGCTGGGCTACGAGTACTGGTCGTTTGCCGAGGCCGCAACCGACGAGCAGGCCGAAGTGCTCTGCAAGATGAAGATGCGCCGTCCCTATACGCTGCCCGAGATGGTCAAGCTCACCAGCATGCCCGAAGCCGATATCGAGAAGATGCTCGACGACATGAGCTACACGGGTCTGCTCGAGTACAACTGGGAAAACCCCGAGCGCGCCAAGCAGTGGGTGCTGCCCATGCTGGTGCCGGGTTCCGCCGAGTTCCTCAACATGCGCATGGGCCAGCTCGAGGAGCACCCGGTCTATGCCAAGTTCTTTGAGCAGGCATCCAAAGGCCCGCTGTCCAAGGCTACGCCGATGGTGCCGCCCGGTGGTGCCGGCATCGGCATGCATGTCATTCCGGTCGAGAAGGCTATCGATGCCGCGAGCACGTCGGTGCCGATCGAGCATATCGAGCATTGGCTCGACAAATACGATGGCAAATATGCCGCCAGCACCTGCAGCTGCCGCGCGAGCCGTCGCGTGATGGGTGAGGGCTGCGCCGACGACCCCGCCGACTGGTGCATTGCCGTGGGCGATATGGCCGACTATGTGGTTGAGACCGACCGCGGCCATTACGTGACGCGCGACGAGGTCTACGACATCCTGCGCCAGGCCGAGGACAACGGCTTTGTGCACCAGATCACCAATATCGACGGCGAGAACAAGATCTTCGCTATCTGCAACTGCAACGTCAACGTGTGTTATGCCCTGCGCACCTCTCAGCTGTTCAACACGCCCAACCTGTCACGCTCGGCCTATGTCGCCAAGGTCGAGAAGGACAAGTGCGTGGCCTGCGGTCGCTGCGTTGAGGTGTGTCCGGCCGGCGCCGCCAAACTGGGCCAGAAGCTCTGTAGCAAAAAGGCCGGTGGACAGGTGCCCGAGTATCCGCGCCAGGAGCTGCCCGATGCCACCAAGTGGGACCACACCAAGTGGTCGCCCAACTACCGCAACGACAACCGCATCGAGACGCACGAGTCCGGCACCGCTCCCTGCAAGACGGCCTGCCCCGCGCACGTTGCCGTTCAGGGCTATTTGAAGCTCGCGGCGCAGGGTCGCTATGACGAGGCCCTAGCACTCATTAAGCGCGAGAACCCGCTGCCCGCTATCTGCGGCCGTGTGTGCAACCGCCGCTGTGAGGATGCCTGCACCCGCGGCCGTGTGGACGCCGCCGTGGCCATCGACGAGGTCAAGAAGTTCATCGCCCAGCGCGATCTGGATGCCGCGACCCGCTATGTCCCACCTGTGGTGACCCCAACGCGTGCCGGCGGCTTCGACCAGAAGATCGCCATCATCGGCGCCGGTCCGGCCGGTCTGTCCTGCGCCTTTTATCTGGCCGAGAAGGGCTACAGGCCCGTCGTGTTCGAGAAGAACGAGCACCCGGGCGGCATGCTTACCTACGGCATTCCCAGCTTTAAGCTGCAGAAGGATGTTATCGAGGCCGAGGCCGAGGTCATTCGCCTGATGGGTGCCGAGTTCCGCTATGGCGTGGAAGTCGGTCGCGACGTGACGCTCGACGAGCTGCGCGCGCAGGGCTTTAAGGCCTTCTACGTTGCCATTGGCTGCCAGGGCGGCCGCCTTGCCGGCATTCCGGGCGAGGATGCCGAGGACGTGACCGTAGCCGTCGACTTTTTGCGCGAGGTCAACAGTGGCAAGATCGACGCGTTGCCCGGCCGCACCATTGTGGTGGGCGGCGGCAACGTGGCTATCGACGTTGCCCGCAACGCCTGCCGTCTGGGTTCTGAGCACGTTGAGATGTTCTGCCTGGAGAGCGAGGCCCAGATGCCCGCCAGCGAGGAAGAACGTCGCGAGGCCGTTGAGGACGGCGCGCACATCAGCTGCGGCTGGGGCCCCAAGGAGATTCACTTGGACGAGGCCGGTCGTGTGTGCGGTATCACCTTCAAGCGCTGCACGCGTGTCTTTGACGACGAGGGCCGTTTTGCGCCCGAGTACGACGAGAACGACCTGCGCCGTGTCGATGCCGACCGTGTCGTCATGTCGATTGGCCAGTCCATTGTGTGGGGCGACCTGCTGGCTGGCTCCAAAGTGGAGCTCGGCCGCGGCCAGGGTGCCCTTGCCGATCCCCAGACCTACCAGACCGCCGAGCCAGACATCTTTGTGGGCGGCGACGTCTACACCGGCCCCAGCTTTGCCATCGACGCCATCGCCGCCGGCCACGAGGCCGCGGTGTCCATCCATCGCTTTGTGCAGCCGGGCTCCACGCTCACCATCGGCCGCAACCAGCGCCGCTACACCTCGCTCGACCGCGATGATGCCGTGATCGAAAGCTACGACAACGCGAGCCGCGAGGTTGCCCACGTGGACCGCGAGCGCGAGAAGGCTGCACCGTTTAGCGAGTATGTTGAGACCTTTTCCGAGGAGCAGGTGCGTGCCGAGACCGCCCGCTGCCTGGGCTGCGGCGCCTCGATCGTCGACCCCAACAAGTGCATCGGCTGTGGCCTGTGCACCACCAAGTGCGCGTTCGACGCCATCCATCTGGATCGCGACCGCCCCGAGTGCTCCACGATGGTCAAATACGAGCAAAAGCTCCCAAGCCTCGGCAAGTACGCTCTAAAGCGTGCCATCAAGATTAAATTTGGTCGTAAATAGGTAGCCATGGCGGGTAAGGGGACGGCGCAGACTAGATCTCGTCGTCCCCTTGCTTTGAGTTTGCATCGAATCAACCTCTGCAGAAAGGGTTTCGCCTTGCATGAATTGGGAATCGTCTATCACATCATTCGCGATGTTGAGAATGTGGCGCGCGCTCATGGCGTGCGTCGCGTTTCGAGCGTCACGCTGCTGCTGGGCGAAGTCTCGGGCGTCGTTCCCGACTTGCTGCTCGACGCTTGGCGCTGGGTAGCAGATAAAAAGCCTATCGCGCAGGGCGCGGAGCTTATCGTGGAGCCCGTCGAGGCCGTGACGCATTGCGAGGCGTGTGGCTGCGACTACGCGACGGTCGAGCACGGCAAGACCTGTCCCCATTGCGGTAGCGGCGAGACCTATTTGCTGCAGGGCCAAGAGGTAATGATCAAACAGATCGAGACCCCCGACGAGGACCCGGCAGACGCTGCCCCCGACGGCCCTTCCGACGCGCCCGATGCCGTCGACGCCGCCAACCCCCTCCACATCGCCTAGGATTCCCTATAAGTTGCGGTGAAATAGTTCCTAAATTCAGCCTTCTGGCTCTTAAACAAGAACTATTCCACCGCAACTATTTTGAGTGGTTTCATAGATCATAAGTCACGAAAATAGTCAAGCCATGTCTGTTTAAACAAAATAGCGGCAGTACAAGCGCGTTCGCGCTTGCCTAAAATCGATATTAATGAACAGCCTGCTTGTATCTGTAAAATGCATGGCTTGATGAGCGACGCCTTGTCGTGTAATGAGTCAAAAAGCAGTAACGTAATCAACTTGTAACAAACCTAGACGTTTAAACAAATAATCCAACCTTTTGCGGATTTAGCTATAATTCCACAAACCAAACAGCTATACTCCTTTAGTGTCGTGTAGGAAATACGTAGACAAAAAGGAGGTTATGTGATGGTAAGTATTGTTCTTGCTAGCCACGGGGACTTGGCAGCTGGAATCAAGCAGACGGGCTCGATGGTCTTTGGCGATCAGCCGTCTGTTGCCGTGGTCTCCCTCGAGCCGAGCATGGGCCCCGACGACTTCCGTGCCAAGGTCGAGGAAGCAGTCGCTTCCTTCGAGGACCAGGAGCAGGTGCTCTTCCTCGTTGATCTGTGGGGCGGCACGCCGTTCAACCAGATCAGCGGACTCATCGAGGGCCACGATTCCTGGGCTATCGTCACCGGTGTCAACCTGCCTATGCTCATCGAGGCATATTCGCAGCGCTTTGACGCAAAGAACACTGCACATGCGATCGCAAAACATCTCGTGACTGAGGCTAAGGCTGGCGTGCGCGTCAAGCCCGAGTCTCTGGAGCCCGAGGAGAAGAAGCCGGCTGCGGCCGCCGCTGCTCCTGCAGGCGCCATCCCTCCGGGAACGGTCATCGGCGATGGGCACATCAAGATCGCCCACGTCCGTATCGACACCCGTCTACTGCATGGTCAGGTGACCACCACGTGGACCAAGCAGATCAACCCCAACCGCATCATCGTGGTTTCCGACGGCGTTGCTCACGACGAGCTCCGCAAGACCATGATCGAGCAGGCTGCCCCTCCGGGAGTCCATGCCAACGTCGTGCCCATCAAGAAGATGGCCGAGGTCGTCAAGGACACGCGCTTTGGTGACACCAAGGCCATGCTGCTCTTTGAGAACCTGCAGGATCTGCTCAAGGCCATCGAGGCCGGCGTCGACATCAAGGAAGTCAACATCGGTTCCATGGCTCACTCCAAGGGCAAGGTCGTCGTCACCAACGCCGTCGCTATGGGCGATGACGACGTCAAGACTCTCGAGGCCCTCAAGGCCAAGGGCGTCAAGTTCGAGGTCCGCAAGGTTCCTTCGGATTCCTCCGAGGATCTCGACGCCATGTTGAAGAAAGCTAAGGCCGAACTGGCCGCTCAAGCATAGTAAAGGAGGGTCCGATACATGTCTGCAATCACTATTCTGCTTGTTGCGATTGTCGCGTTGCTTGCCGGTATGGAAGGCATTCTGGATGAGTTCCAGTTCCATCAGCCGCTCGTGGCATGCACGCTTATCGGTCTCGTAACCGGTCACCTTCAGGAGGGCATCCTCCTGGGCGGTTCGCTCCAGATGATGGCCCTTGGCTGGGCTAACGTCGGCGCCGCTGTCGCGCCTGACGCCGCTCTGGCCTCGGTCGCTTCTTCGATCATCATGGTGCTCGCCCTCAACGGTGGCGCCACCGATTCGGCCAAGGCCGTTACCACCGCTATCGCCGTCGCCGTCCCGCTGTCGGTCGCTGGTCTGTTCCTGACCATGATCTGCCGTACCATTGCTACCGCTATCGCTCACGCCATGGACGGTTGCGCCGAGAAGGGCGACTTCTCCGGCATCGAGCGCTGGCAGTATGCTGCCATCCTCATGCAGGGCCTTCGTATCGCCATCCCGGCAGTGCTTCTGTGCGTCATCCCGGCCGAGGCCGTTACCAACGCGCTTAACGCTATGCCCGACTGGCTGTCCGGCGGCATGGCTGTCGGCGGCGGCATGGTCGCTTCCGTCGGTTACGCCATGGTCATCAACATGATGGCCACCAAGGAGACCTGGCCGTTCTTCGTCCTCGGCTTTGTCCTTGCTGCCATCCCTCAGCTCACGCTGATCGCCCTTGGTCTCATCGGCATCTCCCTTGCCCTCATCTACCTTGGCCTTAAGGATCTGGCCAAGCAGGGTGGCGGCATGGGCGGTGGCTCCGGCGACCCGCTCGGCGACATTCTGAACGATTACGAGTAGGAGGGGAGTGATACATATGGCAGAGAACAAGATTCAGCTCACCAAGGCTGACCGCAAGAAGGTTTGCTTCCGTCATCAGTTCCTTCAGGGCTCGTGGAACTACGAGCGTATGCAGAACGGCGGCTGGTGCTTCGCAATGATCCCTGCGATCAAGAAGCTCTACACCAGCAAGGATGACCAGATTGCCGCTCTTAAGCGCCACCTGGAGTTCTATAACACCCACCCCTATGTTTCCGCCCCCGTCATTGGCGTTACCCTCGCCCTCGAGGAGGAGCGCGCCAACGGTGCTCCGATCGATGATGTCGCCATCCAGGGCGTCAAGGTCGGTATGATGGGCCCGCTCGCCGGCGTCGGTGACCCCGTCTTCTGGTTCACCCTTCGCCCGATTCTGGGCGCTCTGGGCGCTTCCCTGGCCATGTCCGGCAGCATCGTCGGTCCGCTGCTGTTCTTCTTCGCGTGGAACATCATCCGTTACGCTTTCCTGTGGTACACGCAGGAGTTTGGCTACAAGGTCGGCTCCTCCATCGCCAAGGACCTCTCCGGTGGTCTGATGGGCAAGGTCACCGAGGGCGCTTCCATCCTGGGTATGTTCATCATCGGCGCCCTGGTCGAGCGCTGGGTGTCCATTTCCTTCACCCCGATCGTCTCCACGGTCAAGCAGTCTGCTGGCGCCTTTATCGACTGGGCTAGCCTGCCCTCCGGTTCCGAGGGTATCAAGGAAGCGCTGACGATGTACAACTCCGTCGGTGCTACCGCCCTTGATCAGATGAAGGTCACCACGCTTCAGGCCAACCTCGATCAGCTCATCCCCGGCCTTGCCGCCGTGTGCCTGACCCTGCTGGTCTGCAAGCTCCTCAAGAAGAAGGTCAGCCCGATCGTCATCATCCTGGCTCTCTTCGCCGTCGGCATCATCGGTCGCTTCTGCGGCTTCATGTAAGCACGCTTCGGCTTAAGACCGAGAGTTGCTAGGTAAGGGCTTTTGAGCCATTGAAACGGACCGCACCCGGTGGGTACACTGGATGCGGTCCGATTGTTTTTATTGGAGGGCGAGGCGCGTATGGCGCAATCTCAGAACAGCACGGTCGATCTGGCAACGCCGGCAACCTGCCTGATGGGGCTTACCAGCCACGGTAACGTGATGGTGGGCAATAAGGCGTTTGAGTATTACAACGAACGCAATCCCGAGGATTATATTCAAATCCCGTGGGAAGAGGTCGACTATATTGCCGCCGAGGTTTTGCGCGGCACCAAGAAGATTACGCGTTTTGCCATCTTCACCAAGGACAACGGTCACTTTACGTTTTCGACGCGCGACGACAAAGAGACGCTTCGTGCGGTCCGCAAGTACGTCGACGAGGATAAGCTCGTGCGTTCGCCCGACTTTATCGATGTGACTGCCAAGGGCGCCAAGAGCATCCCCTCCGTTATCAAAAACCTCTTCCACAAAGGTAACTAGTCATTAAAGAGCGCCCCCCAAAGTGGGGCGCAGTTTCCCATGGGGCTCGATTGGGAAAGTGCATCCCAGTTCGAGCGCCGATTCCGGGATGTAGTTTCCGGAACGGGGTCGTTTGGGAAACCGTGTCCCGTTTCGAGCCGAAATTCTGGGACACAGTTTCCAGCGAGGTCCCATTGGGAAAGTTTGACCCAGAATTTGCCTGGATAGTGGGACACACTTTCCGGAGGGCTGTTCCACCGCAACTTCGAAGAGTGGCTATACGCTGTATTACAACGGCGTAAATCTGCTACACTAGTACAACATGCCTCCGTAGCTCAGGGGATAGAGCACCGCTCTCCTAAAGCGGGTGTCGTGCGTTCGAATCGCACCGGGGGCACCAGAAGAAATTGCAGGTCAGACGGTATAAATCGTCTGACCTGCTTCTGTATAGATAGGGCTAAATAGACGATAGAGGGGTGAAAAATGGGTGAAAGAAAGTTCTATGATGAAAACAGCTCGCCTACATATTTCACTCCGATATTTCACCCAAATATCCGGTTTTCAACCCTTTCCACAGCCTACGGGCTTATAAGAAGCCCTTCGGCCATGGAAAGCGTTGAAAACCTAGGGTGACGTTGCTGTGAGATGGGCGAGTTTCCAACAGCCCCCGGCGTCTTCGGGTTTCGCCTGGGACCCTGCGACACCGTGGACCGTTGAAAACTCGCCCTTCCGCTTGGAAGAGGGCTTGTACCCCTTAAAATTGTCCGAAAGTGACAACGACGCAGGAGGTCCGGTATGCCTGCCAGCAAGAAAGAGGCAAAGGAGTTCGTCAAACGGTGGAAGAAGCGCCTCGGTGCCATCCCCGCAGGCTCCAACAACGAGCAGCAGGATACGCAGAAGTTCTGGGTCGACCTGCTCATCAACGTCCTGGGCATCCCGTCCAACACCATAGACAGCTTCGTTGACTTCGAGCGGAAGGTGAGAGGCCGTCGCATCGACGTGTTCGTCTCCGACCACAACTTCCTCTGCGAGCAGAAGTCGTGGGACATCGACCTCGACAAGCCCGAACCCAGGAACGGCGGCATGGAGACGCCGCTTCAGCAGGCCATGTGGTACGCGCGGCACCTGCCGTACTCCGAGCGCCCCCGCTGGGTGATGACGTGCAACTTCGGGACCTTCCGTCTCTACGACCTCGACAACGAGAGACCCGAGGACACCGTGCAGGAGTTCTCCCTCGAAGAGCTCCCGGACAGTCTGTATCTTCTGTCCTTCCTGACCTCCAACGAGACGAGCCGCCTGCACAAGGAGCAGCAGCTCTCCATCGAGGCCGGGGCCTACGTCTCTAGGCTCTACGATGCCCTCGCCAAGCAGTACCACCACATCGAGGAGAAGGACGAGCGGGCGCAAGAGGAGCAGCGCTCCCTCAACGTGCTCATCACCCGTATCATTTTTCTGCTCTACGCCGAGGACGCCGACCTCCTGCAATCGCACCAGGCGTTCGGCAGGTACTGCGAGGGAGACCCCGCGAAGCTCCGCCGAAAACTGGTTGATTTGTTTGAGACGATCGACACGCCCCTAGAGCAGAGGGACGAGTACATGGACGAGGACCTCGCGGCCTTCCCCTACGTGAACGGCGGTCTGTTCGCCGACTCCTCCATCATCGTCCCGCAGATGACCCCGGAGATCCTCGAGGCCATCACCGACGCGTCCCAGGACTTCGACTGGCGCGAGATCTCGGGCGTCATTTTCGGCGGCGTGTTCGAGGGCACGCTGAACCCCGAGACGCGCCACGCCGGGGGCATGCACTACACGAGCGTCGAGAACATCGAGCGCTGCCTCAAGCCGCTCTTCCTCGACGAGCTGTGGGACGAACTGCACGAGGCCGAGGGCGAGAAGACAGCTGCCAAGCGCAAGCAGGCCCTGGCGAGGCTACACGACAAGGTGGCCTCCATCACCATCGGTGACCCCGCGTGCGGCTCGGGCAACTTCCTTACCGAGGCGTACCGGCAGCTGCGCACCATCGAGAACCGAATCATCGAGGACGAGCTCAGCGAGGAGACCGGCAACGCGGGACAGACGTCCCTCGTCGTTGCGCAGGACAGCCCTGTCCGCGTGTCCCTGGACCAGCTGTACGGCATCGAGATAAACGACTTCGCCGTCTCGGTCGCTAAGACCGCCCTTTGGATCACCGAGGAGCAGATGCTCCGAAAGACGCAGGAGATATACGTCGACTACGACTTCGACTTCCTGCCGCTCAGGAGCCTCAGCAACCTCCATGAGGGCAACGCCCTCAAGACCGATTGGTCCGAGGTGTTCCCCGATGACCTCACGTACCTCGTGGGCAATCCGCCCTTCCTTGGAGCCCGCAACCAGTCCAAGGAGCAGAAGGCGGAGCTCCTTGAGGTCTTCGACGGAGCGAAGAACGCAGGCAACATCGACTACTGCGGGGCCTGGTACATGAAGGCCGCGAGGTTCACGCAGGGAAAGCGCACGCGCTGCGCCCTGGTCTCTACCAACTCGATATGTCAGGGCGAGCAGGTCGCCAACCTCTGGAAACCCCTGTACGACCTGGGTATCCACATCGACTTCGCGCACAACACGTTCAGGTGGGACAACGAGGCTGCGGACAAGGCACACGTGTTCTGTGTCATCGTCGGGTTCTCCCGCGAGTCGGGGACCAAGACGCTCTTCTACCACGCGACCCCGGACAGCGACGAAGAACAGATTCCCACGGCTCGAATCAATGCGTATCTGAAAGACGCTCCGGACGTTTTTGTCTACAGCAGAAGTAAGCCATTATCAGATGTTCCAGAAATGGGAATAGGCTCCCAGCCTATAGACGACGGCAATTACCTTTTCACTGATGAGCAGAAAATCGAATTCTTGCAAAGTGAACCTGGTGCAGAGAAATTCTTTCACAAGTGGCTTGGATCACAAGAATTTATCCGTGGCAAAAGCCGTTGGTGTTTATGGCTTGGGAACGCAAATTGGGATGAGCTAAAGAATCTGCCTAAATGCAGGGAAAGGGTTGAAGCGGTACGCCGGTATCGGCTCAAGAGCAAGAGAAGTCAGACCGTTAAGGCTGCGGAGTGCCCTGCCCATTTTGGAACTGAAATCCTGTCGGATACAGATTCAATCTTGATACCAGAGGTTTCATCAAGCCGAAGGCGATACATCCCAATGGGATTCGTCGATGCTGAGGTCTTTTGTAGCAATAAAGTTCGTCTTATCCCAAATGCAACTCTCTATCAATATGGGGTGTTGCAGTCCCAATTTCATAATGCATGGGTTAGGGTCGTGACCGGAAGACTGAAAGATGATTATCAGTACTCGGCTGGTATTGACTACAACAACTTCGTCTGGCCCGAGCCCACGGAATCCCAATGCGAGGAAGTCGAGCGCTGCGCCCAGGCCGTGCTCGATGCCCGTGACGCCCAAGAGGGTGCGACGCTCGCGGACATGTACGATCCAAAGAACGAGACGTTCTTCCCCGAGCTGATGACAGCGCACAAGGCGCTCGACGCCGCCGTCGAAGCCGCCTATGGCGTCGACTTCGGTGGGGACGAGGAGAAGATAGTCGCCCATCTTTTCAACCTGTACGCCAAGAAGGTCGGTGAACTATAGTGCCAAACTCCATCTATAACCCCATATCGCTGGAGGTTGGTAACATCCTGAAGGATGTTCAGACGGGCAAGATCGGTCTGCCCGACCTGCAACGACCCTTCGTGTGGGGCAACGAAAAGGTCCGCGACCTGCTTGATTCCATGCTCCGCGGATACCCTATTGGCTATGTGATGCTGTGGGACTCTCCGAGCGACAACGCGGGCAAGAAGTCTGCCATAGGCTCGAACCAAAAGGTGTATGCCGTCCCCAAGTCCCTTGTCATCGACGGACAGCAGAGACTCACTGCCCTTCTGAGCTCCCTGTACGGCGTACCCGTGCGAGACAAGAACTTCAGGGAGCGTACGGTGAAGGTCGCCTACGACCCCATCACACGCTCATTCAAGAATGCCGACGCCTCGACCGAGAAGGATTCGCGCTATGTGCCGGACGTATCCGAGGCCTTCGCGGCGAACCACGACAACAAGCTGAGCGCCTATCGCAGGGCGTTCATCAAGCGCCTTAACGAGGCGAATGCCAAAAAGGGAGAACCCGAACTCGACGATGACGGCGAGGATGCCGTCGAGAGCGGGCTCAACGCATTACTCGGGCTTGAGCGTTATCTTCTGCCGACGCTGGAGATTTCCGAATCGGCTGACGAGGAGACCGTATCGGACATCTTCGTGCGTGTGAACTCGCAAGGGCAGGCGCTTAAACAGGATGACTTCATCATGACCCTGCTTTCGGTCTACGAACCTGCCATGAGGGAGCGCATAGAGGAGTTCTGCGCCATGAGCCATGCGCCCGCAAAGGGCACCTCGTACAACCCGCTCATGACCGTCTCGCCGACGCATATCATTCGCGCCACGGTGGGCGTGGGGTTCAAGAGGGGTCGCCTGCGTTATGCCTACCAGATTCTTCGCGGGCGAGATCTCAAGACAAAGGAAACGACGCCCGAGACGCGAGCTGAGAACTTTGCCACGTTCGGTCGCGCCCTCGATCTCGTGCTTGACTTGAACAACTGGCATGCCTTCATCAACACGCTGGCGGAGGCGGGCTATGTCTGTTCCGACCAGGTGGGGTCGGGCAATGCGCTCATGTTCTGTTATGCGTTCTACCTTATCGGGCGCTACGAGTTCGGTATGGAGCCGTTGGCTGTGCGCAGGCTCGTGCGACGCTGGTATTTCGCCGCAGCCATAACGGGGCTCTATGTGGGGTCCTTCGAATCCGAGTTCGAGCAGCAGCTTAACGACGTCTCGCGCCTTGAGACCGCCGATGAGTTCCGGGCGTACTTCGACCGTAGGCTCGCCGCCATCATGACGGACGATTATTTCTCCATCACGCTGCCCAGCTCCCTTGACGCAAACGAGGCGACGGGCCCGACCTGGTGGGGCTTCGTCGCGGCTCAGGTCGTGCTCGGTGCCAAGGCGCTGTTCAGCACGGCCCCTCTTTCTCAACTGCTGCTTACCGGCTCATCAGGTTCCAAAAAGGCCCTGGACAAGCACCATCTGTTCCCAGATAACTACCTGAAGGCCAAGGGCTACCTTTCACAGCGCAGCAACCGAGGCAACTTCACCCTCGTTGACTACCAGAATAACATCTACATCTCGGATGACGCCCCGAATGAGTACGTTCGTAGGTATCGCGCCGCGCTGGGGGAGGACGAGTATCGCCGCAACTGCGAGGAGCATGCCCTGCCTGTTGGGTTTGAGGACCTCGATTACGAGGAGTTCCTAGGCAAGCGAAGGCAGCTTATGGGCGAGCTGGTGAAGGGGGCGTACGAGCGGCTTTA
>CALLRY010000012.1:0-1817 GCA_938014285.1 uncultured Collinsella sp.
GTATTCGAGCTCGCGATCGGGGGCGTTATCGGTATTGGCAAGCAGCATCTGGTAGCCACGGTGACCGAGCACCTGGCCAATGCCGGCGGTAATACGGCTCACGGATTCCGAGTTAATCTTAGGCACGATGACGCCGATGAGCTTGGTGGAACCGGTGCGCAGCGCACGAGCCTGGCTGGACCGCACGTATCCGGTCAGCTCAATCGCCTGCTTAATGCGCTCGGCCTTGTCCGCCGATATGTAGCCACCGTTGAGGTAGCGCGAGACGGCTGCGCTCGAAACGCCGGCCAGCTCGGCCACATCTTTCATCTTTACCACGAGTACCCCTGTCATTGAAATCGCTTTCACCATGATACCCGTGCGGAGCTACATGCGTGTCGCAAGACAGGACGTCACGGTCAATTTAGCTGTCGTAGCACGGGCATCGCAGGGGTTCAGCTAGAAACGTCGAAATATAAGTTCCGAATCAGTCACACTACCGATTCGGCACCCCGTTACATTTGCAAGAGGTGGCGTGCAAAATCCAAATCGAGAACAGCTTACTCACTTTGGAAAGACGCATCGCTGTCCGCTGCCAATTCCGAAGGAAGAATTGCCGGCAGCGTCAAAGCCCCCATGGGCGAAAGTCCAGTAACGACCATCAGATAGCTCTTAGCGTGACCATACGCCATGGAAATCGCATTAGAGAGAAGATAACGGCGCCTCATTCGAATAGCTGGAAATGACCTGAGGAATGATTTTGATACCCAACGCAAGCTCAAACTTTGCGATTGTTTTCAGCGTCATGTTGGGCTGAGAATTCAACAATTTCGAAAGCGACTGAAGACTCACGCCCATACGTTTTGCCAGCTCGCTTTTACTCAAGCCCGAGCGCTGCATCTCGCGATGAACAATAAACTCAATATCTAGTGCGTGCTCATAGGCACGGGTTTCGCTCGTTTCCGTTTCCGCGTAAAAGTCTGATAAATCGACCTTAACCATTACAAGTCTCCGTTTCGTAAGCGGGCAAAAAAGCCGACGCTATGACTCCAAAAGCTGCTTTGCTATCGGGGCCAACTGTTTTGCGCGTTTAATTTCTTTGGAAATATTTCCCGAGCCTTGATGGCCCTTAAACCAAAAAAGCAAAACAATCTTGTCCACGCCTTGGCAAATCGCGTAGACCATTTCTCGATTAACCCCATCAAAACCCTTGAGATCGTATAGTCCAATCTAAGGCTCGATACATCGAAGCCTTGACGTTCCACTGACATCCTTTAGCCCGTAGTCATAGATTTTTGAAATCTGATTGATCATTTTACGGGCGGTAAACTTCGTTTTAGGATCAGACATCATCTTCTGAAATTGAGAGTTCTCAGGGGAGGTGGTTAGTTCCCAAAAAGGTCGCCCCTCGGGATCAGTATATTCGACAAGCTCATAGTCACTAGCCAAAGGCCACCCCCTCTGCTTCAGAAGAAACCAAATATAGTTAACTTATAAGTTAAGTTTAGTCAAATTCAAATATATGACAAGCCCCAAGCCGTGTTCAAGCAATCTGCATTATTGACTCAGAGAAATGTGGGAAAGAAGCGGCAGAAACTACATTGTCAAATAAAGCCCCCAGCGAAGTGCCCGAACTTTTATGGTGACCAACAACATACCTAGAAGACGAAGGCAAGGCACGCAACCACCCAGTCACCGTGGCCGGTCTTAGGGAGCGCGGCGGTTTGCGTTGTTGCGGGCTAGGTCTTCTTGGCAGTCTTGGTCGCAGGCGTCTTGGAGGACGCGGGCGCAGGCTTTGCGTCCGACTTGGGCGACGAATCAGGCGTGGGGGCGGGTTT
>CALLRY010000013.1:0-1287 GCA_938014285.1 uncultured Collinsella sp.
TCGATCTCGTCCAGCGCGCTCACAAAGTTCTCGCAGCTCTGGGGGTTATGGCAAGCGTCGATCAGCTTGAGCGGATCGGTTCCCAGCACATCAAAGCGACCCGGCGTGGGGCAGCCCATAAGAGAAACGTCGAGCGCCTCATGGTCGAGCTCGCGACCCAGATACCCCTCGCACAGCATAATCGCACACGCGGCATTCTGCGGCTGATACACCGGCTTAACCATCCTCGACGTATAGATCGCGCGCGGCGTGATGCAGCTAAACTCCACCGTATCACCCACGTGTGTCGGAAGTTTGGTCGTCGTATGGCTCACCACGAGCGGCACAACGCCGCACTCACGGCAACGGGCATCCATCACGCGCTGGACACTCGCCTCATGCGTGCCCTCACCCAAAACAACCAAGCGCCCAGGCTTAATAACCGCAGCCTTCTCCCCCGCAATGGCCTCGAGCGTATCGCCAAGGACCTTCGTATGGTCGAGTCCAATGCCCGTAATGGCGACGGCCACGGGATCGGTCGCGCTCGTAGCATCCCAGCGTCCGCCCATGCCAACCTCAAGCACGGCCACGTCCACGCAAGCCTCGGCAAACATAGTCAAACCAGCCACGGACAAAAGATCGAAGGGCGTAATAGAACGGAGCTCCTCGCCCGCCGCCTCACGACGTGCGTTGAGACGACGACCAGCCTCATACGCCGCAGAGACACCATGGGCAAAGACCTCGTCTGAGACGACCTTTCCATCAATCTCCATACGCTCGGGATAGCGCACCAGATGAGGCGACGTAAAGAGCGCCGTCTTAAGGCCCTCACCACGAAGAATGGCAGCCGAGAATCGCGTCGTCGAGGTCTTTCCATTGGTACCCGCTATCTGGACGCAATCGTAGAACTCGTCAGGACGACCAAGCTCATCGAGCATCTCGACGACGGTCTCGAGCAGCGGCGTAGAATAACGCGCAATCTTGCCCGTATCGGCCGCAAGTGCAACAGCCTCATCAAAAGAAAGCTCCGGAACCTCAAACGGCACCGTATACAACCCAGAACGCTTTGCCATAGCCAAAGTCCCCTCAACATAAAAAGAGGCCCGTAAGCAACAACGAGCCCCTCCCATTCAAAATATCAGCCAAACACCGCTTTGCAGCAGAATCAAGGCCACAACCCAGTGGTCCTACCGGGCAGCGGACGCCCCCGTAAACGCTATGGGAGCGGTTTGGGGCTTTGCTCGATACAAGTTCCGCTCGAGCCGAAGGCCACTTAATGTGGCCTTCGTGCGAGCAGGACTGTCCGCA
>CALLRY010000014.1:0-2897 GCA_938014285.1 uncultured Collinsella sp.
GGCAGGAGCGTCCGAGCACGTCTCGTAGACCCCACTCTTCATACAGCCGTGGCATAAAGGCAACCGGTGCGCCTTTACAATAGATGCCAACAGAGTATCTGCCATAAAGGAGCCCCATGGACACCGCGACCCGCGACCGCAACATAGCAACTTGGTTGGGCGATGCGCCGCAGCCGGTACGTGACGCGACGAACCAGCTGCTCGAGCGCATCGCCCTTTTGCGTGCCGAGCAGACCATCTACCCGGCACAAGACGACATCCTCAATGCCCTCGTCTACACGCCGGCCGACCAGGTCAAAGTTGTCATCTTGGGTCAGGACCCTTATCACGGACCTAACCAGGCCATGGGACTGTCGTTCTCGGTTCCCGTGACGCAAACCAAGTTGCCGCCGAGCCTGCGCAACATCTACAAGGAACTCAATGCCGATCTGGACTGCCCCATTCCCGCCACGGGAGACCTAACGCCATGGGCACAGCAGGGCGTCTTGCTCCTCAACACTACGCTCACCGTGCGCGAGCATGCCGCGAACTCGCACGCCAAACTGGGCTGGAGCACCCTGACCGACTACGTTATCGAACGCTGCTGTCAGCTGCCCCAACCGGTAGTCTTTTTGGCATGGGGCCGCTTTGCCCAGCAGATGGTCGAAGGCAAGCTCGCCGCGACCGGCGCGGGCAAGGCAACCGGCAAGTTCTGCCTGGCCTCCACGCACCCCTCGCCGCTTTCGGCCAACCGTGCCACGGCAGAACTCCCCGCCTTTATGGGGTCGCGTCCCTTCTCCGCTGCCAATCGGCTACTCGAACAGCACGGCTCGACCCCCGTCAACTGGACTTGCCTCGACTAAAAATCGATACATCAAAAACGCGCCCGACGGCTTTCCATCGGACGCGTTTCCTATTCGGGCCAAATAAATTGTGTGCGGCCGGCCTCGCCGCCATCGATCAGCAGGCTCTGCCCGGTCATAAACCGGTTGGTCACGCCCACAAAGTAGATCCACTCGGCGATCTCTTGGGCGGTGGCCCAGCGTTTAAGCGGTGTGAGCTCCATAATCTGGTTCCACAGGTGTTTGTCTTCCATCACGCAACGGTTGAGCGGCGTGATAACGCCACCCGGGTCCACACTGTTGGCGATGGCCTGCGGTGCCAGGCGGTTTGCAAGGTTCTTGGTGTAGGCGATAACGCCGCCCTTGCTGGCGGCATAGGCGGGAAACTCCGATCCCGTATGCCCACTCGCCGACCCCACATTGACCACGGATTTGATAGCGGGCGCCGGCTTGGCGACAAGCCCCTCCCCCACAAAAGCGTAGCGCTCGGTCACGTTGATGGTGCCACACAGGTTGGCGGCGATATCGTCGGCCGAATCCTGCGTACCGGCAACGTTCACGATCACTTGGGGTTCAAGGTCGCCCGGAAACGAGCCCGGCTTGCGGACATCAACAATCAGATGGCGGTAGCGCTCGTGTTCGATCGCCGCCGACTGCAGATCAAAGCCCACGACCTCGTGGCCCTCGTCCAAAAAGCGCTGCACGCATGCGGCTCCGATACCACCCGAAGCACCCGTGATCAAAACCCGCATACTTGCTCCTTAGGCGGTTGCGTGGCGCTCGAGGTACTCGGAGCCCACATTCTCGCGCTCCCAGCCGCGCACGACCTTGTAGCCCACGGGGCTTAGGAAGACCTCGCACAGCAGCTCGGCAACAGCGCCCGTCAGCGAGCACATGAGGACTTGCACCCAGGTCCAGCCGAAGAACGTGTGGCTCACCACAATGGCAAAGACCAGATTGTCGATAAACTGGCCAACACCCGTGGACACATAGGAGCGGAAGGCAAAGCTCGCAAAGTTATTCTTTTTGAGCATACGGCCGAGCGACTGGTTGAGCGTGGAGTTAACCACAGCAGAAACGAGCATTGCCAGCGAAGAGCCCAGCACCACGTACCAGGTGCCGCCGATGGTGGCGTTAAGGGCAGTGTTGACCTCGATCATGCCCGTGTCGTAGTAAGCGCCCCACATGCCGGGCGTGAGCGAGCATGCCCAAAAGCACAGGCTCACGGCGAGGTTGACCAGCAGCGCGAGGATAGAGATTTTGATGGATGCCTTGGCGCCAAAGCGCTTGCAGATCATGTCCTGGCACAAAAACGAAACCCAGCTCACCACAAAGCCGCAGTCGAGTGCCAGATACGGCAGGCTGATAAGCTCTTTGTTGGCCAGCAGGTTCATCATGATGACGCTCACGAAAAACAGCGAAACCGTTGCCGCGGGAATGCTCCGCAACAGGACCTTGTAGTCCTCCATGACCTTCTTGATCATTATGTACTCCTTTGGTTTTAGGTTTAACGAGCAGGATATCGGACCCGAACTGCTCGGATGCCCCGGTCTTGAGACGACGGTGGGTATGATAGCCGCTCACACGGCATCAGGCAAGCAAACGGCGCGGCAGCCCCGCAGGGCCACCGCGCCGATGCGTTAAAAGGCCACGTTGCCAAACTCCGACAGGATAAGGTCGGGGTTGTGGTCGGTTGCCCAATCCACGTTCCACGGGCTCGTGAACAGCAGCAGCTTGCCACCGCGCATGTCCTCGACGCGCAACGTGTCGCGCGTGAGCGAAAGGCCCGGGATATCGATGGTATCGGGGTCGTTCTGGATCCAGCGGATGTCCGTATAGGGCAGCGGCTGGCGACGAACCTCAACACGGTACTCGGCCTTGAGGCGGCGCTCGAGTACCTCAAACTGCAGCACGCCGACCACGCCCACGATGACGCTCTCCATGCCGGCACCCAGCTCGCGGAAGATCTGGATGGCACCCTCTTGGGCAAGCTCCTCCATACCCTTGACGAACTGCTTGCGCTTGAGCGTGTCGACCTGCGTAATGCGAGCGAACATCTCGGGGGCAAACGTCGGG
>CALLRY010000015.1:0-1226 GCA_938014285.1 uncultured Collinsella sp.
CCCGTTCTGGCGCTGCCAACCTCATCGTCTACAACGACTACCTCTATATCGGTGAATACAACGACGAGGAGATTGCCCTCGAGCGCATCCTGTTCAACAAATCCAACACCGAAGAGGGCGGCAAGGGCAGCATGGGTGGCGTTGACTGCTCGTTTGTGAATGCCAATCTTGAGCAGTCGGTTAACATCTATCGCATGGACAAGGACGAGAACATGGAGCTCGTCGTTGGCGATCGCACCGACATGTTCCCCGAGGGCGGTATTTCCGGCCTGACTTCGGGCTTTGGCCGAAACGAGAACCAGTACATTTGGCGCATGCAGAAGTTCGACGGCAAGCTGTATATCGGTACCTTTGATACCGCGAGCCTGCTTGAGCCGATCGGCCAGTTCTCCAATGGCGACATTATCGATATGACGCCCGAGGAGTGGGACTCTCAGGTTCAGCGCCTTAGGGACCTGCTCGATCACCTGCTCGACAAGAAATCGCCTGACGACCCCATCGTTCCCGTGAACACGCTTGCGGACGATGATTCAAACGAGGCCGTCGAGGTCGATGATTCGAACGAAGCTGCTGAGGTTGATGATTCAAACAAGGCCGTCGATGTCGATGACGAGAAGACCGAGGTTGCTAAGGGCTTTGGCGATCTGAGCGATGCGCTGGAGGATGCCGCGGGCGGTCTTTGCGATCAGGCCGCGACGATGTCCCAGGACTTTGAGGACGACGCCGCTTATGTCCAGAAGATCGATGGCGAGATCGCGTACTTCAAGTCCTTTGCCGACCAGTATCAGGACATGCTCGATAGCTATGAGAGCCTTAAGCAGCAGTACGAGGATGCCTATGGCACCGAGCTGCCGAGCGATATTCAGGATGCGCTCGATAAGCTGCTGAGCGAGGAGAACCTCAAGAAGTTGCAGAGTGTCCTTACGTGCATGTGTTACCTGCGCGATGCCGAGCGCGGCTTTGATATGTATGTGACCGAGGACGGCGTGAACTTTACGACGCTGACGACCAATGGCTTTAACGATCCGTATAACCATGGTCTGCGCACCTTTGCGGTGACCAACCAGGGTCTGTGCCTTGGTACCGCCAACCCGTTCTATGGTTGCCAGGTCTGGATCCAGCGCAAGGAGAATTCGGAGAATCCGGTTGATCCCGGTACTCCGGATCCGACGGAACCCACCGATCCTTCGCAGCCGGGTGGCGGCGATCAGTCGAGCAGCACCATG
>CALLRY010000016.1:0-4794 GCA_938014285.1 uncultured Collinsella sp.
CCGGCGTGGTGCAGCCTATCCGCGAGCTTGCCGCGGCTGCGCACACCGCAGGCGCCCTGTTCCACACCGATGCCATCCAGGGCTATCTGCATATTCCGCTCGATGCCGCCGAGCTGGGTGTCGACGCCATGTCCGTCGCCGCCCACAAGATTGGCGGTCCCGTTGCCTCCGGCGCGCTCTACGTTAAGACTCGCACGCCGCTGCGCCCCCGCATCTTTGGCGGCGGACAGGAAGCCGGACGTCGCGCCGGTACGCAGGACCTGCGCACGCAGCTGGCCTTTGCTGCTGCCGCCCGTACGCTGGTGCCCCATGTGGCCCATGAGCGCGAGAAGCTGCAAGCCCTTTCTGACAAGCTCTACGCCACGCTTACGGCCCATCCGCGCATTCACGCCACCATGGGCGACTACGCGCAGGCAGATCGTCTGCCGGGTATGGTTTCGATCTACGTCGACGGCATAGACTCCGAGGAGCTCATCATCAAGCTCGACGCCGCCGGTTTTGAGGTGTCGGCCGGATCGGCTTGCTCGAGCGGCAGCATGGACCCGAGTCACGTGCTCAGCGCCATGGGCATTGGTCGCGAGCAGGCGCTGGGCGCACTGCGTATTTCCTTCGATGACCGCGTGAACCCGAGCGATCTGGACGACTTTGCCCAGACGCTGCTCTCGATCGTAGGTGCCGCATGATCGTCGCCGAACTTGAGCGTGCACTGCTGGCACGCTATCCCAAGACGGACGCCGAACCCTGGGACCACGTAGGCTTATCCGTAGGCGACCCCGACGATGAGATCCGCGGCGTTGCCTGCGCGCTCGACGCGACCGAGGCCAACGTGCAGCGCGCCTTGGAAGCCGGCGCCAACGTGCTGCTGACGCATCATCCCATCTATATCAAGGCGCCCGAGGCTTTTTGTCCGCCTAGCGCGACGCGCCCCCAGTGCAGTGCGGCGCTCTACGAGGCTGCCCGCTGCGGGGTGAGTATCATCTCGCTCCACACCAACCTGGACCGCTCGCACGAAGCCCGTGTCTGCCTGAGCAAGCTGCTGGGTGCCGCACCCGTGAGCTCACTGGAGCACGTGGACGACCCCGAGGCCACCGGCCTGGGCGCGCTTGCAACGCTCAACGACCCGTGCACGCTGCGCGATCTTGCCACCCGTGCTGTCACAGCCTTCGGCAGCGACCCGCGCGTATGGGGCGAAGCCGAGCGCCCGTGCCGCACCGTCGCCATCTTGGGCGGCTCCCTCGGCGATTTTGGTGAGCTTGCCATCGCCGCCGGCGCAGATGTTATTGTGACCGGAGAGGCCGGCTACCACGTGGCCCAGGACCTTGCCTTGCGCGGTCTGGGCGTCATCCTTCTCGGCCACGACCGCTCTGAGGAGCCGTTCGTTGATATATTGATGAACTCTGCAGTTGACGCCGGGGTCGACCCCCGTCATGCGATTAAAATACTGAACCCTTGCCAATGGTGGACTGTGACAAAAGGAGAGAACTTATGAGCGCCGGCGCTACGCTACTCAAGCTGCAACAGATCGATTTGGAGCTCGCCCGCAACAAAAGCGAACTTGCCAATATGCCGGAGCTCAAGGAGCTCGCTTCCAAGCGCAAGACCTATGTGAAGCTCAAGTCCGAGATGACCAAGCTCTACGCCCAGCGCAAGGATCTGGACATTGAGCTCGACGACCTCAACACCACCGAGATTCAGACTAACAACGCCATCGAGGCTGCCAAGAAGCGCCATGTCGACGGCTCCGACTACCGCGAGGTTCAGGACCTGGAGAATGAACTCGCCACCCTGGCCAAGCGTCTGGACAAGATCGAGCACACCCGCAAGGATGTTGTTATCGCCCATAAGGAAGCACTTGACCGCGAGGCTCGCGCACAGGCCATCATCGCCAAGTTCGAGGAGGGCGTGAAGGCCGATACCAAGGCCGCCCGTGCCAAGGCTGCCGACCTGCAGGCTCAGATTGACGCCGCCACAAAGGAGCGCACCGCGCTTGCTGCCACGCTGCCGGCCGACGTGCTCATCGACTACGAGCGCCTCCTCAAGCAGTTCCGTGGCCTGGCTGTCGAGACCATCCAGGGCAACATCCCCACGGTCTGCCACACCGCGCTGCAGGCATCGTCCATGAGTGACCTCAACCACGACGGCAGGTCAATTACGCACTGCCCGTACTGCCACCGCCTCCTGGTGATCCCGAGCAAGGAAGCTTAAACGATGGCGGCACCCAACAATTCAATGCAACTTGAGGGAAAAACGATCCTGCTGGGCATTACCGGCGGGATCGCCGCCTATAAGTCGTGCAATATCGTGCGCCTGTTGCAAAAGCGCGGCGCGCGCGTCAAGGTCGTTATGAGCAAGCATGCCACGGAGTTCGTGGGGCTGCTTACCTTCCGCGCACTCACCAATGAGCCGGTCGCGGTGGGCCTATTCGACGATCCCTCCGACCCCATCCACCACATTTCGCTGGCGCAGGAGCCCGATCTGGTGGTCGTAGCGCCCGCGACGGCTAATATCATCGCCAAGATGGCCAACGGCATCGCCGATGACCTTATTTCCTAGCCACACCGCGACCCATCGTGATCGCACCCGCTATGAATAACGGCATGTGGAAGGCACCGGCGACGCAGGCCAACATGGCCACGTTGCGCGAGCGCGGTGTCCATGTGGTGGGTCCGGGCAGCGGCTACCTTGCCTGCGGCGACGTGGACACGGGACGCATGAGCGAGCCGGGAGACATCGTCGAGGCTGTCTGTGAGGTGCTCAACCCCGCGCCTCAGGACCTGGCGGGCAAGCGCGTCGTGATTACCGCCCACGCACGAGCCGATCGACCCCGTGCGATTCATCGGCAACCGCTCTTCGGGCAAGATGGGCATCGCCCTGGCGGGGGAGGCCGCACGCCGCGGTGCCGAAGTCACGCTCGTGTTGGGACCGACATCGCTCGATGTTCCCCGCGGCGTGGAGTGCGTGCGCGTGCAAACCGCCGCAGAGATGCTCCAGGCGGCACTGAGCGCCTTTCAGACGGCCGATGCGGCAATTTGTGCGGCTGCCGTCGCCGACTATACCCCGGCGGCCCCTGCCGACCATAAGCTCAAAAAGGTTAACGAGCGCCTGGATCGAATCGAGCTCGTCGAGACCGTTGACATCTTAGCCGAGCTTTCGCGTCAGAAGGGCGAGCGATGCGTGATCGGCTTTGCGGCCGAGACCGATAACGTTGTCGAGTACGCCGAGCGCAAATTGGCACGCAAAGGTTGCGATGCCATTATCGCCAACGATGTCTCACGCGCCGATTCGGGCTTTGGAACCGACACTAACAAGGCCTGGATTGTAAGCACAGCGGGCACGCAAGAACTCCCCGTGCTAACAAAACCCCAGCTCGCAAATACAATTTTGGACTTGCTTCAAAATATTTAAAAAAGTTCTTGCACAAGGGCAAAGTTTCGGGTTAATATATTCCCTGTTGCGAGCGAGAGCAGAGCAACAAACAAAAGCTTCGGGACGTGGCGCAGCTTGGTAGCGCACTTGACTGGGGGTCAAGGGGTCGCTGGTTCGAATCCAGTCGTCCCGACCAGAAGTTTGCAGGTCAGGCACCTAGTGCTTGACCTTTTTTGTTTTAAGCAATTGCTTAATTTTGATTAAGCAACAGGACGCCAAAATCTAGCTGCGCGATATTCGCTTTTTGCGGTTACTTGCGTGTTTTGCACACGCTTGAGCCGATTTATTACCGCGATGTGAATCTACATACGCGTAGCTGGTATACAGCCGAGTACAGGCTGTATTTATCGCGGCGATTTACATAGGTATAACGACTGTAACGAGCAAGCGTGTCGCTGTATTTATTCCAGTAGTTCACTTGATCGGTGGACAAGTGGGCTGTTGCAACGAAACGCCAAGCAGGATGGGCTCTATACGAGGACGCCGCAGAGGTAATGGCGGGGGAGTGCGGCAGGCGCTCTGAGAGCCGCTGTATGACCCCATTTCTCCTCAACTCGATAACCTGTGCTATGAACCTCAAACCCCTTCGTTCTGCTGCTAAAAGAAAGGCCCGCGCAGGATAGCGCGGGCCTTTATCCATATGTCAGCTTATAGGACAAACTGTCTAGAAACACCAAGCGGGAAACACGAAGTCGGTTGCCGTGTAGCCGTGGTTGCTCCAGTCACCGTTGCTATGGACATAGCGGAAGTACTGGGAGCCATCCAGACATACGGAGCGAGTCCAGTGGCTAGAGCCGGACGAAGCCCCGGAAAATTTTTCCTGCGTCACGCCCTTGAAGGCGTAATACTCGTACTGGGAGCCGTCGGACTGGAGGTGCCCATTGGCCTGGAGGTTTCCGTAGACCTCGGTCGTCGAGAGCAGGAAGACCTTGTCGGTCGTGGCCGTCACGGTGCCGGGGTATGTGTCCAACTTGTTGTCGGTCATTTTCGTGACGGCTTTCGCCCTAGATTGGATCTCAGCCGGCAGGAGCGCCCAGAGGTCGCCGGAGTTGAGGCGGCCGCGCAGCTCGGAATGCTCCCATCCGCCGAAATTGTAATATGAGTCACTCATGCGCTGCTTGCCCATTGCGCCGTTGGTCGCCTCAAATGTGAGTCCCGCCTTGCCGGTGCCGTCCGCGAGGTCGTCGTGGTTGATGCCGACGATGCGGTACTCGAGCGTCTCGCCATTGGTCAACTTGACGGAGAATTTCGTCCCCGCATCCATCGCTGCCTTCGCCTTGGCGTATGCGGGAGAAGCCGTGCCATCCTTGGCGATGTCCTCGGCCACGGCCTTCTGCTCCTCGAGCGTCCAGTCCTTCGCGTCCTTGG
>CALLRY010000017.1:0-2686 GCA_938014285.1 uncultured Collinsella sp.
GGGAGGCACCGTGGCAGAAACGTTTGATATCGCGATTGTAGGCGCAGGCATCACGGGATGCGCCATCGCGCGGCAGCTTGCGCGTTTTGACATGTCCATTTGTGTGGTCGAGGCGGCCAACGATATCGCGCTGGGCGCCTCGAAGGCCAACGGTGGCTTGGTGCACGCCGGCTACGATCCGGCGCCGGGCACGGTCAAGGCGCAGGTCAACGCCCGCGGCTGCGAGCTATATAGCACGTGGGCCCAGGAGCTAGGCTTTTTGTTCCGCCGCACCGGGTCGATGGTGCTGGGTTTCAACCGCGCGCGCCTGGAGAAGCTGCGCCAGAATGGCCTCGCCAACGGCGTGCCCGCGCTGTCGATTATCGGCCCCGATCGCATCCATGAGCTGGAGCCGCGCGCGAGTGCTAAGGCGACGTGCGCGTTGTGGTGCCCTTCGACCGGTTACGTCGACCCGTTTGAAGTGGCCATCGTCGCGCTGGAGAACGCAGTCGCCAACGGCGTAACGTTTATGCGCTCCGCGCCGGTGGAAGCCATTGAAGTTGCCGGCTCGGATGACGGAGCCGCGCGCTTTACGCTGGTGACGCCCGCCGGCAATGTGCGCTGCCGTTACCTGATTAACGCCGCGGGCAACGGAGCCGCGGACATCTCGCACATGGCCGGCGCCGAGGAGTTCCAAATGGTCTGGCGCCAGGGCAACATCGTGGTGCTCGACAAGGAGCCGCGTGCGCTCATGCCGCTCTACCCTGTTCCTACGCCGGTGTCCAAGGGCGTCATCGTGACGGGGACCGTTCATGGCAACACCGTGATTACCGCGACCGCCGCCATGCGCGAGCCAGGCGACACGCAGACCTATGCGGACGACGTCAACGCGCTGCTGGGCGGTGCGCGCAAGCTGGTGCCCGATCTGGACACGCGTCGCGTGGTGCGCGCGTTTGCCGGCGGTCGTCCGGTCATTAAGGGAACGAACGACTTCTTTATTGGGCAGTCCGCCGTGGTGACAGGCCTGTTCCAGGCCGCGGGCATTCAGTCGCCGGGCGTGGCGAGCGCGCCGGCCATTGCCGAGCGCATGGAGCAGGCACTGCGCGATGCCGGCGTAGCCCTGCGCGAACGAGGCGATTGGGGCCCGATACGCCGCGCGCCGGATGACTTTGACCGCGCTCCGCTTGCGCGCAAGGAAGAGCTCATTGAGTCCGACCCCGCGTGGGGACAGATCGTCTGCCGCTGCGAGACGGTGCCCGAGGCCGAGATCGTGGCCGCGATCCGACACCGCCCGGGCGCGGTTTCGGTCGAGGGCGTCAAGCGCCGCTGCCGCGCCGGCATGGGTCGGTGCCAGAGCGGTTTTTGCCAGAGCCGCGTGGTGGCGATCCTGGCACGCGAGCTGGGCTGCGACCCCAGCGAGGTGCTGTTGGAGGATGCCGGTTCTTGGCTGGTAGAGGGACCGCTGAAGGGAGTGCGCTAGGATGGCGACGCTTGATATGCGCGACGGACGCGCGGATGCCGGAACTACCGAGGCGGTGCAGACGCAGGCCTTCGACGTGGTTGTTATCGGCGGCGGACCTGCTGGCATGGCGGCTGCGCTCGCCGCGCATAAGGCCGGCGCCCACGTGGCCATCGTGGAGCGCGAGCAGCATCTGGGCGGTATCCTGCGCCAGTGCATCCACCCCGGTTTTGGCCTTTCGCACTTTAAACAGGAGCTCACCGGTCCCGAGTACGCGCAGCGCTTTATCGACCAGGTGTGCTCGACTGATATTGCGCTGTTCCTGGGCAGCATGGTGCTTGGGATTGATTCGGGCGAGGGCGAGGCTGTGGGCACGCTGAATGCGGACAAGACCGCGGGAGCCACCGCAGTCCATACCGTCACGCTCATGAGCCGTACCGGCATGCTTCAGCTCACCGGGCGTGCGGTCGTCCTTGCTATGGGATGCCGCGAGCGCACACGCAGCGAGATCAAGATCCCCGGCAGCCGTCCCGCCGGCGTGTTTACGGCGGGCCTGGCGCAGCGATGCATCAATATCGAAAACCTCAAGCCCGGCTCGCGTGCCGTCATTTTGGGCTCGGGTGACATCGGGCTTATCATGGCGCGCCGCTGCACGCTTGAGGGAATATCAGTCGAGGGCGTGTACGAGCTCATGCCGTACGCCAACGGTCTGCGCCGCAACGTCAAGAACTGCCTGGACGACTTTGGCATTCCGTTGCACCTGTCCACCACCGTCACGCGCGTGATCGGACACGATCGCGTGGAGGCCGTAGAGGTGAGTCGGGTCGACGAGAGCCTGGCGCCCATTCCGGGAACCGAGCGCGTTGTTCCGTGCGACACGCTGCTGCTTTCGGTTGGTCTGATTCCCGAGAACGAGCTTTCGGTGGGCGCGGGCGTTGAGCTTGACCCACGCACGCGCGGCGCCGTAGTGGACCAGAGCCTGCAAACGGGCGTGCCTGGCATCTTTGCCTGCGGCAACGTGCTGCACGTGCACGACCTGGCAGACAACGTGACGACCGAGTCCGAGCGCGCCGGTGCGGCTGCGGCGGCGTACGCGTCGGGCTGTGGTGCTGGGGTCGATGCGGGCGCCGCGGGCCTGGGCTGCCAGCTCACGGTCTCCCCTGCCGGTATCGCTGGCTACGCACTGCCGGGACGCATTACGGCTGCGGCACTCACCAAACTCAACTTCCGCGTGCGCCGACCGGTCGA
>CALLRY010000018.1:0-9759 GCA_938014285.1 uncultured Collinsella sp.
CCGGCCGGTATGTTCAGGGGCCGGGCGAACTGTCGCGTCAAGGCAGGTATTTGTCATGGTTGGGCTGCGCTGCCTATGTCTTGTTTGACCAGGGCACCGAGGATCGGCTGTGCAGGCAGATCGTCGATGGATTTCTGGACGAAGATCTAAGCGAGCCGTTCTTTAAGATTTATGACGGTCCGTGTACGGACGAGGCCGTTGTCGAAATGGCTAAGGAAGCCCAGGCCGAGTATTGCGACATGGTAGTGGATATTGGCGGCGGCAAGATGCTCGATATCGCCAAGGCCGTTGCGTTTTATGCCGAGTTGCCGTTGTGCGTATGCCCCACGGCGGCTTCGATGGACGGTCCGTGCAGCGAGATTTCCGATGCCGATTTGCAGGGTGTTGCAAATGCGGTCTTTAGAAACGAGCGCAATATGGCCAACGAGCAGGCCAAGGTGACCAAACAAAAGCTCGTGCAGCTCATGCGCGAGGCATAGCTTGGCGCTTGATTGATCTTGTGCAATCGAGGCGGCGATAGGCCATAGGCTATTTGCCGCAAAGATGCGCCGCATGTAATTTGCCCAAGGCGTGGGCCGATGGCGTATCATTATCTCTTGCTTGTTTGCACTGCTCAGGGAGGGGCCGCGCATGGCGCAGGAACACGATCTGTTTGATGACATTATCGAGATCAGCAAGGGTTTCGACTTTCTTAAAAACCCGCTTGGCGGTGTGACCGATGCACTCGATCCGTCGGCGCCTCAATGGAATCCTGCTGACTACAAGGAGCGCCCGCGCGGCAACACCATTCCGTGCCTGACCTGCAAAAACGAAAAGAGCGGCTGCACCGCGTGCATGGACGTGTGCCCGGTCAACGCTATCGAGGTCGAGGAAGACTCCATCGAGATCCTCGACTCCTGTCGCAAGTGCGGCCTGTGCGCCGCTGCCTGTCCGACCGAGGCAATCATCTCGCCGCGCCTGGCGCCCAAAAACGTCTGCGACGACATTGTCTCGGCGGCTACGAGCCACGAGACCGCCTACGTCACCTGCACGCGTGCCCTTAAGCGCATGCCGCGCGAGAACGAAGTCGTCGTTGCCTGCGTGGGCGATATTACGGCCGAGACCTGGTTCTCGGTACTGGCAGACTATCCCAACGTGAGTGTGTACCTGCCGTTGGGCGTGTGCGATAAATGCCGCAACACCGGCGGTGAGGACATTCTGGGCGAGGCGATTGCGAAGGCCGAGGAGTGGTCCGGCACGGGTATGGGCTTGGAGGTCGACTCCAAGAGCCTCAAATGCCATAAGCGCCGCGAGTACGAGCGCAAGGAGTACATGGAAAAGATCGCCCGCACCACGGGCCTGACGGTGACCAAGCTCAATCCGGCGACGGCGGCGCTGGCCTCGGTGACGCAAAAGCTCAAGGCCCATCGCCATCAGATTACCCAGCTGGAGCGCACGCTCAACACCATGTGCGGCACCACGACGACCAAGCGTCGCCGTTCGCTCACGCACGGGCGGCAGCTGGTACTCTCGACGCTGCAAATCCATCCCGAGCTTGCCCAGAACATGCAGGTGAGCACGCCGGAGTGCGATTTTGACAAGTGCACGTCGTGCGGCGAGTGCGTCAACGTGTGCCCCACATCTGCTTGTGACCTGGTGGGAAGTGGTCGCTTTGCGTTGGAGTCCACGTATTGTTTAGGCTGCGGCGCCTGTGTCAAGGTTTGTCCCGAACATGCACTTAAGTTGGTCGAACACGATGCGTCCAACTTGGTTGTCGTCGATCCCGAGGCCGAGGAAAAGGCCGCGAAAAAGGCCAAAGCCCACGAAGAGGCCCAAAAGGCAAAAGCCGAGGCAAAGGCCAAGCTGGACAAGATGCTCGACCAGGTGGAAAAGCTCGCGGACTAGCTAAAAGAGCGTAAATGATGGCCGGTGGGACAGATGCTGCCCCGTCGGCCAAAAAAGTTGCGGTGGAATAGTTCCTGTTTTGCCCTTAAGCTGGCCATTCTAGGAACTATTCCACCGCAACTAATAAATGGTTAGTTCATGCTGCTTTGGTGGCCGGTTCGACCGGTACCGTTGCGCGTCACGGTTTCATGGAGCAAAAAGAACCCGGGGACCTGTTTGGTCTCGGTGTATTCCATAAGGATGCCGTCGGCGTTGTAGGTCTGCCCGCGTATAACGGCGAGTGCGTTAAAGTCGTCGAGATCGAGCACGCGCGTATCCTCGGGCGTGGGGTGCTCAATCGTTACATCGCGTTTGCCCGTGGCAATCTTAATGCCAAGATCTTCTTCGAGGTAACGATAGATCGAGTCGTTGACAATCTCGGGTGTCAGCCCCGGTACTTGTGAGCTTAGGTAATAGGAGTCGTCGGAGCACACGGCTTGTCCGTCTGCATAACGGATGCGTTTGGCGCGTGTGAGCTCACAGCCTTCGGGAAACCCGGTAATCTTGGAGAGCGCCTTGCTACAGATGAGGAGCTCAAAGACGGTGGTGACAGTCTTGAGCTCAAAGCCTCGGTTGACCGCGATTTCCTTAAAGGTCTCGAGTCCGCCGCCACCACGACTCTTCTCGTCACTGATGTTGCGAATGACGCGCATGCCTTTGCCTTGCTGGGGGAGCACGTAACCATCTGCCGCAAGCATCGAGATGGCGCGACGGACCGTCATGCGCGAACAGTCAAACAGCTGCGTGAGCTCAGTCTCCGAAGGCAGATAGCTCTGATAGGCGTATGTGCCGTCGTCAATCGACTGCTTCACGTTGTCATAAATAGTTTGGAAGATGGCTCGCGCCATGACGGTCTCCTAGAGCTGGGTGCGCGAGCGGTGGATGAAGACCGCTCGCGCAGGTGTCAATCGATTTACTTGCTGGGGTCGATTATATATTTACCCATGGCACGCAGAGCTGGGTCTGACAGGATGGCGCCGAGTTCGTCGAGGGAAGCCACCTTGGCGACCATCGAGGATACGTCGAGCCTGCCAGAGTCGATGAGCTCGAGCGCGCGACGCTGCGTATAAGGGTTGATGTAGGACGAGGTAAGCACAAGCTCCTTCTGGAAGACCTCGAAGGGCTTGACGGTGATTGTCTCATCGGGCTTGGTGAGGCCGAACATCATGACCGTAGCCTTGTGGCCGGCGATCTGGATGGCCTGCTCGATGGTGACGGGCTTGCCAACACACTCGATAACGACATCGACGTTGCCGACGCCCTCCTGCTCCAGGCGGGCCGGGACGTCCTCGTGGATGGAATCAATTGCCAGGTCGGCGCCGAGTTTGAGCGCAACCTCGCGCTTGCCCTCGACGGGCTCGAGCAAGACAACCTTGGTGGCGCCGGCGTTTTTAGCAAGCTGCATCATGAGCAGACCGATCATGCCACCGCCGATAACGACAACTGTGCTGCCGGGCTTGATGTTGCACATATCGATGCCGTGCAGGCAGCAGGCGACGGGCTCGGTCATAGCGCCCTGCTCAAAGCTGGTGTGATCGCCCAACTTGTAGACTTGCTGCATATCGACGGAGCAGTACTCCGCAAAGCCGCCGTTAACGGTGGTGCCGTAGCCGGTCATATGCTCGCAGTAGTGGTTGATTCCGTCGCGGCAGGGTTCGCAGCAGCCGCAGGGATGGTTTGGGTCGATGCACACGCGATCGCCCGGTTTAAAGCCAGCGACATCGCTGCCCACGGCCTCGACAACGCCCGCAAACTCATGACCAAGGATCGTGGGCGGGGTAACGTCCGCTGCGCCCTTGTCGCCTTCATAGATATGAACGTCGGTACCGCAGACGCCGCAAGCTTTGACGTTGATCAGAACGTCGCGCCTGCCCACGGCCGGCTTTGCCGATTCCTCGACTCTGAGGTCGTGCTTTCCATAGAAGACCGCGCTTTTCATGGTGACTCCTTAACGTGGCGGTGAATGTTGTAATGAAGTATAGGCGTGTATGCAGATATAGACAAGCATATCTAGACAAGTAGAAAAGAAAAATGAAATGCAGCCATCAGCTATATCAGATTTAACAGGCGAAATACTGGACATATACCGTTTACGGCCAATAATCAACCGTTTACCGACCGTAGTATTTATGCTAACTTGTCTAGATAAGTGATATGATAAAAATAGAAGCGCAAGAAGTCAGGGAAGCGGGCCCACCCGTCCTATTGCACGAGGTACACGCAAACGGCGCGTCTGCGGTCTCGAGTGAAGCCAAAACCGCAGTCGCTCCGAATGAAGAGAGGGGGATTCCCCGTCATGATGCAAAAGATACAACGTTTTGGCGGTGCAATGTACACGCCTGCAATTCTTTTCGCATTTTCCGGAATCGTCGTCGGCCTGGGTACGTTGTTTACCACCGAGGCGATCTTTGGCGAGATGGCCACTGCGGGCCATCTTTGGTTTGATTGCTGGAATGTGCTGCTCCAGGGTGGTTGGACGCTCTTTAACCAGATGCCGTTGCTGTTTTGCGTAGCGTTGCCAATCTCGCTCGCGAACAAGCAGAACGCTCGCTGCTGCATGGAGGCTTTGGCCATCTACCTTACCTTCAACTACTTTGTAAGCACAATCTTGGGGCAGTGGGGCCCTGTCTTTGGGGTCGACTACTCTGTCGAGGCGGGCAGCGGTACTGGTCTTGCCACTATCGCAAGCATCAAAACGCTTGATATGGGCATCATGGGCGCGCTTATCATTTCAGGTATCGCCACGATGCTTCACAACAAGTACTTCGACACCGAACTTCCTGAGTGGTTGGGCGTGTTCTCGGGCTCCGTGTTCATCTATATGATCGGTTTCTTCGTTATGGTTCCGGTCGCTCTTATCGCCTGCCTGGTGTGGCCGCATGTCCAGGCTGCTATCTCCGCCTTCCAGGGATTCATCCTTTCCGCCGGTACGTTCGGCGTGGGCGTCTTTGCTTTCTTCGAGCGCGTGCTGATCCCTACAGGCCTGCACCACTTTATCTATACGCCGTTCTATTACGACAACGCGGCGGTCAACGGCGGCATCTTTGCTGCTTGGGCCAACATCCTGCCCCAACTGGCTGCCGATCCGAGCATTGCTCTTAAGGATGCCGCACCCTGGGCTGCCTATACCTGCCCTGGTTGGACTAAGGTCTTCGGCTCGCTCGGCGTCGCCATTGCGTTTTATATGACCGCCAAACCCGAGCGCAAGCAGCGCGTCAAGGCTCTGCTCATTCCCGTCACCCTTACCGCTATGCTTTGCGGTATTACCGAGCCGCTTGACTTCACCTTCCTGTTCATTGCGCCCGGCCTGTTCGTCGTCCACTGCGTGCTCGGAGCGCTCGGCTGCATGGCTCAAAACCTCCTTGGCGTCGTGGGCATCTTCGACGGCGGAATCATCTCGATGCTCTCGTGGGACTGGCTGCCCCTTTGGGCCGCACACGGTCTGCAGTACGCCATCTCCATCCTTGTCGGTCTGTGCTTTACCGCTCTTTGGGTCGTGGTCTTCCGTTTCTTGATCATCAAGTTCGACTTTAAGACCCCCGGTCGCGAGGATGACGATGTTGAGGTCGAGCTCAAGTCCAAGGCCGACTACAAGCAAAAGCAGAGCGGTGCTGCTGCTAGCAAATCGGTCGCCCAGAGTAAGGATGACGAGCGCTTGGTGCTTGCCGAGAACATCCTCGATCTACTCGGTGGCACGGACAACGTCATCGATGTAACTAACTGCGCTACCCGTCTGCGCGTTAACGTCAAGGACAAGGGCGCCGTTGCACCCGAGGCTTCCTTCAAGGCAATCGGTACGCATGGCTTGGTGGTCCAAGGCCAGTCAATCCAGGTCATCATCGGCCTTACCGTCCCGCAGGTTCGCGAGAAGTTCGAGAGTCTTCTGTAAACCATCGTCCATCGAAACAATCGGCCTTGCAGAGCCGGTATGCACCGCAAGGCCGATTCTAGAGATAAAAACTCCACTTCTAGGTAACAATTCCAAACCGTGCAGGCCGCGTACGGGGATGGATTGAGCAAGCGGCCAGAATGAGGAGGACATCATGTCCAAGAAAAACTATGCCGTGACCATTGCCGGCGGTGGCTCTACCTTCACCCCGGGCATCGCTCTGATGCTGCTTGAGGAGCGCGACCGCTTCCCGGTCAACAAGGTGACCTTCTACGACAACAACGCCGAGCGCCAGGAGACCGTGGCCAAGGCCTGCGAGATCTACTTCCACGAGAACGCCCCCGAGGTTGAGTTTAGCTACACCACCGATCCCGAGACCGCATTCACCGGGACCGACTTCGTCCTTGCTCACATCCGCGTCGGCCTGTACGCCATGCGTGAGCTTGACGAGAAGATTCCTCTCAAGTACGGCTGCGTTGGCCAAGAGACCTGCGGTGCCGGCGGTATCGCCTACGGCATGCGCTCCATCGGCGGCGTTATCGAGATCCTCGACTACATGGAGAAGTACAGCCCCAACGCCTGGATGCTCAACTACTCCAACCCCGCGGCCATCGTCGCCGAGGCTTGCCGCGTGCTGCGCCCCAACAGCCGCATCATTAACATCTGCGACATGCCGATCGACCTCATGGATAAGATGAGCCGTATGTGCGGCATCAAGGATCGTCGCGAGCTGCAGTATAGCTACTACGGCCTCAACCACTTTGGTTGGTGGAGCAAAATCTACGACAAGGACGGCAACGACCTCATGCCGCAGATTAAGGAGCACATGGCTAAGAACGGCTACCTGGACGGCATCGAGCACGAGGCCGGTAAGGAGCAGCATGTCGAGGAGAGCTGGATTCACACCTTCGGCAAGGCCAAGGATGTCTATGCTGTCGATCCCGAGACGATTCCCAATACCTACCTCAAGTATTACCTGTACCCGGACTATGTCGTCGAGACGTCTGATCCCAACTACACTCGCGCCAATGAGGTTATGGACGGCCGCGAGAAGAAGGTCTTTGGCGCTTGCCGCGACATCATTGCCAAGGGTACGGCCAAAGACGGCGGCTTTGAGCCAGATGTACATGCCAACTACATCGTCGACCTTGCCTGCGCACTGGCCGAGAACACGCTCGAGCGCTTCCTGCTGATCGTCCCCAACGATGGCGCTGTGCCCAACTTCGACCCGACGGCCATGGTCGAGGTGCCTTGCATCGTCGGTTCCAACGGCTTTGAGAAGATCTGCCAGGGCCCGATTCCGCAGTTCCAGAAGGGCCTGATGGAGCAGCAGGTTTCCGTTGAGAAGCTCGTTGTCCAGGCTTGGGTCGAGGGCAGCTACCAGAAGCTCTGGCAGGCACTCACGCTCTCCAAGACCATTCCTTCGGCGAGCGTTGCTAAGCAGATCCTGGACGAGCTCATCGAGGCCAACAAGGATTTCTGGCCCGAGCTTAAGTAAGGACTACTGTCTCGAACCCTCACGCATCTCTGCTTCATTTGCGCCGTCGTGGCGTCCGGATTCGCCCGGATGCTGCGGCGGCGCTATACTTATACAGTTTGAAGTACCTGTACCAAAAGGAGCTGTCGTGTCCCTTTCCATCGGTATCGTGGGCCTGCCCAACGTGGGCAAGTCGACGCTGTTCACCGCGCTTACCAAAAAGACCGGCCTTGCCGCTAACTACCCGTTTGCCACGATCGACCCCAACGTGGGTATCGTTGACGTGCCCGATAGCCGCCTGCAAAAGCTCGCCGACATTGTCAACCCGGGCCGCATTGTGCCGGCGACGGTCGAGTTCGTCGACATCGCAGGCCTGGTGAAGGGCGCCAACGAGGGCGAGGGCCTGGGCAACCAGTTCCTGGCCAACATTCGCGAGACCGACGCCATCTGCGAGGTCGTGCGCTACTTTAAGGACCCCAACGTTATGCGCGAGGTGGGCCGCACGGGCGAGTTCGTCGACCCCGCCGGCGATGCCGACACCATCATGACCGAGCTTATCCTGGCCGACATGGGTACGCTCGAGAAGCAGCTGCCCAAGCTCGAGAAGGAGGCCAAGCGCGACAAGGAGCTCATGCCCAAGTTTGAGGTCGCCAAGCGCCTGCTTGCCTGGCTCAACGAAGGCAAGCGCGCCGCGTCCATGGAGATGACCGACGAGGAGCGTGCCGCTGCCAAGGGTCTGTTCCTGCTCACCATGAAGCCCATCCTGTATGTGGCCAACGTGGACGAGGATATGCTCAACGACGACCTGGCGCCCATCGACGGTGTCAAGCCGTTGCCCATCTGCGCCAAGATTGAGGCTGAGCTTTCCGAGCTCGATCCTGAGGACGCTGCCGACTACCTGGAGAGCCTGGGCCTGGAGCAGCCCGGCCTGGACGTGCTCGCGCAGGCGGCCTACAAGCTGCTCGGCCTGCAGTCGTTCTTTACGGCTGGTGAGATGGAGGTCAAGGCCTGGACGGTGCGTCAGGGCGCGACCGCCCCGCAGGCCGCCGGTGTCATCCACACCGACTTTGAGCGCGGCTTTATTAAGGCCGAGGTCATTGGCTATGACGACTACATCGAGCTCGGCGGCGAGCAGGGCGCCAAGGCCGCCGGCAAGCTGCGTATTGAGGGCAAGGACTATGTCATGGCCGATGGCGACGTCGTGCACTTCCGCTTTAACGTGTAAGGACGACGCATATGTTTAAATATGGCAAAAAAGCTGGCTACATGGGTATCGCGCTGCTGGTACTTGCGGTGATTCCGCTGGTGGTCGCAGCGTGTGTTATCCCCAACATTGGTCCCGAGGTGGCAACAAAGTTTAATGCTGCCGGCGAGGTGACGCGCTGGGGCAAGAGCTACGAGTTGCTGGCGCTGCCGGTACTCAATCTGCTGCTGAGCGTGGCGACGTACTTTACGGCGGGACGCCAGGCTAAAAATAATGATGACTCCGCCGCCATGGCGCGCATCGTGTGCGAGCGCTACCTGCGTAACGGTTGCATCACGGGTGTGTTCCTCAACGTGATCAACGTTTACTTTATGTACTCGGCGATTACCGGAACGGGCTTTGGCCTGGGCTTTTAGCATGCGCCTTTAGGCAACGAGCCTGCAAGCATATTCGATGGCTGCTGCGAGGCCGCCGCTCGATCGTGGTTGAAAGACCACGTTGGCGGCGGCCTCGTTTTCGTATCCGGCGCCACGAAGGGCGAGTGCGATGCCGGCTTCTAGAAGGAGCGGCAGGCCGCGTTGGCTGGTTGCGATTACGGCAGCCTGATTGAGCAAGCAGCTGTGCGTTTGGCATTGAATGGCAAGTTCACCTTGCGCCGGGCAAGGGGCCAGAACGGTGGCGACGCGACTTGATAGCAATGCAAATGCTGTGCGCTCATCGGGCGAAAGGCATTCAGCTTCAACGACGACGAGCTTGGGCGGCGCGCTGTTTGTGCGAAGCGTGGCTCGGTACATGCGGACCGAAGAACCCGACATAGAAAACTCCTGTGTATTCGGCAAAACGTAAACTATAGTTTACGTTTATGTTCGGCTCCATTTCAAACTCGGCTGCATGGACGAACGTGCGAAACAGATTCTTGGCAGGCGGGTCGAAGAGACACGCAGGGACCTTGGTATCTCCAAGGTTGATTTTTGTGTGGCGACAGGAATCAGCCGACCCTACCTCGACCGAATCGAAGATGGGACGGCAAATTTCACGCTCAAGGTTCTATTTAAGATCGCACCCGCACTCGGCATGACGGTGTCAGAGCTTCTCGAGGGTATCGAATAGGGGATACCCGTCGACAACTGAATTACGCCATCGGGATGCGGTCGTGGTTGACTTGGCTGTAGAACAGGCGCTGGATCTCGGCCGCATCGCGTGACTGGCCGAGTGCCCACATGGTCTTGGCCACGAGCGTCTCGGTGGTCATGTCGTCGCCGCGCA
>CALLRY010000019.1:0-3552 GCA_938014285.1 uncultured Collinsella sp.
AGACGGGCGAGCCAAAGACAAAGCCATCTGCCTGCTCGGCGGCAGCGATCAGCTCGTTCACCACGTCATCGTCAAAGGTGCAGCGGCAATCGAGCTTGCCGCACTGACCACAGCCAATGCAGTCGCGAATGGGCTTGGTGCCCAGCTGAAACACCTCGGTATCAATGCCTTCGGCATTGAGTTGCTCGGCGACTTCGGCGAGTGCGCGGGCGGTGTTGCCGTTTGCCTTGGGGCTGCCATTGACCAAAAGAACCTTCATCACAAACTCCCTCTGCTGTCGGTGACTTCTGCAGAGGATTATCGCACGATGGGGGAGGCGGCGCGGGCGCGGTGCTAATCCAGTTTGGTACCTGGCACCTGCACGGCTTTCCCGAGCAACGCTTTGAGCTCGTTCAAAATCGAAACGGGCTGACGGTCGACGCCGTCCAGATGGAGCGTGGCCACGCGAATGGGCGGCTGATATTCAAATGGGCCAAAGAGCACGGGCGAACCCAGGAACCGCTCGATTTCCTCTGCAATCGCATCGGTTTCTTCGGGATCAAAGTCGTCGAAAAGAGCCACGAACATCGGCCCCGTCGAGCGGAACATACGACCCTTACCGCGCGAGCATTCCACCAGACAGGCGGCACATTCTGCCAAAACGCGGTCGCCCGCATCAAAGCCAAAGCGGGCATTGACCTGAGCGATATCGTCGATTTTGATGGCGATCAAACCAGCCTTGCGCGCCACGCGACGCATTTCGCCAATGGCGTTGACCAGGGCGTGAATATCGCCCAAGTCGGTCACGGAATCGGTCGTATCTGCCAAGCTTCGGTTGATGATAATGCCCACATACATGCCGGCCTCGGTATCGGTGCCGTCCAAGCGGTAGCCCGTGCAGTCGCAAAGCACGTATTTTCCGGTGGCATCCATTACGCGATACTGCATGTAGTGGAAGTGCCACGTGCCGTTTATCACCATGTCGAGCTCGACACGTACGTTGTCGCGGTCCTCGGGATGAACGCGGGCGAGCCACATGTCGAGTGAGTTAAAAGGGTGCTGGGAGGGCAGGTCAAAATCGCGCACGGCGTTAACCGACCATTGCGATTCTCCCGTATCGAGATTGAGGATAAACGGATAGCGCGTATCGGAGCTCATGGAGATCGCTTGGAACACCCGGTCGTTGCAGGGAAGCTGATCGACGATTGGGCGTTGCGGCGCGTCATCGTCTTTCGGTTGCTGCACACGATGCATAAGCTTATAGCGATACATCTTGCGATCGGCATCCATTGTCATCTGGCGACGCGTGTCGCCAGCAAGTGGATCGACGCGCAAGCAGCCAAAGCTAAAGCTGCCGATCATGGGCGCCTTGCCACCTGAGCTCGCCTCGATCAGCCTGGTACGTACCTGCTCCAAGCGCTGCTCGAGTTCAATCTCGTTTGCGGAGAGCGAGATGAGCACAAACTCGTCTCCACCGATACGGAACAGCATCTCATCGTGCTCCATGGTTTCGGAGAGCGTGCGGCAGATGCTCAGAATATAGCGATTGCCTTCGGCGTGGCCAAACCTATCATTGCAATGCTTGAGATGGTCGATGTCAATATAGGCGCAGGTGAAGGGATCGCCTTTGCGTCAGAGTTGCTCGACGTGACGGTCGAATCCGTTGCGGTTGCCCAAGTTGGTGAGCGGATCGATATAGGCGTTGCGCTCAAGCAGCTGGCGCTCTTGTTGCAGGATGGCATGCGTCTTTTGCAGTTGCTCACCAACGGCGCGTAGCTCAGCAGGCAGCGCGGCAACATCGAGTTCAGCGGTCGAGACGCCGTTCGCAAGTCGCTGAAGATAGGCAATAATCGATTGCTCGCCCAGGCGATATGACTCGTTCATGATGGATAACCTCCTTGGGCGGAACAACGGTTTGTATCATATCCCCAATTCGGTTTGAATTGGGGATATAAGTTAGCTAATGGAGACAAATGTCCCCTTCGACGGTGGCGTTTTGCGCGCGAGCGTATCAGTTGTTATTGCCACCATCGAGCAATGCCTCAAAATCCTTCGCCGGCATGGGACGGTAGTAGAGGAAGCCCTGAGCGTAGCGGGCGCCCATTTGTCGTAGCATGTTTGCCTGCTCATTTGTCTCGACGCCTTCAACCACGACGGGCAGATGGAGCGACTGCGCCATTTCGAGCATCGATGAAATGATTTGCGTGCTGCGGCCTTGATCGCGGTCGGTGGGCACAAAGGTGCGGTCGAGCTTGATGACGTCGACGTTGACGTTCTTGAGCATCGCGAGCGTGGACTGACCGGTGCCAAAATCGTCCATATAGGTCGAGAAGCCGCGGGTGTGCAGATCTGCGGTCAGCTTATCCACGGCCTCGGATTCTCCCGTATAAGCCGTCTCGGTGATCTCGATACGCATGAGCTCGGGCGGTAGGTTGTATTGGGCAGCGAGCGCCCCCCCATATGTTCGGCAACGTCGCAGGCAAGGATATCCACGCGCGACACATTAAGCGAGACCGGAACCACGCGAAGACGGCGATCGAGACGCTCGCGAAGCCATATGGCGACACCCTGCCAAATGTACTTGTCGAGTGTCACTACAAAGCCGCTTTCCTCGAGTGCGGGGATAAACGTTGCGGGCGAAATGAGAGAGCCGTCCTTGTCAATCCAGCGGGTGAGTGCTTCGGCGCCAATAATCTCGCCGGTTTCCATATCGACCTGGGGCTGAAGATAGTACGTGATGCGACCATTTGACAGCGCGTACTGGAATTCGGTCAGCGTGCGGTGGAACGCGACTTCGCGCTCGTACTCCGCGGGGCGGAAAATGGCAATGCGCTCCTTAAAGTCGTTTTTTGCGCGTCGATTGGTAAACATGGCCTTTGCCTGCGCATCGATGGTGATTTCCTCATTGGAGTCGATGGGGTAAACGCCCATGGACGGCCAAAAACCTACGCCGTCATCATGCCTGGCTACTGCCTCACGAACGCGATTGTAGATTTGATGGACGGTGATGTGCTTAAAGGGGATAAGTACACAAAAGTCATCTTGGCCCCAGTACCCTGCGACGCCCATATCGGCATTCTCGATGTCCTTGAGGACCGTGCCCACATCGGCGAGTACGCGGTCGCCCTCGGCCTGGCCGCGCCATTCATTAAACAGGCGCATGTGGCCCATGTCGACCGTGGCGATGCACCAGGTGCCGTTGCGCCTTGCCTCGAGAAATGCGTTGGCGCGCCGCATAAACTCGCTGGGTCGATAGAGGCCCGTGAGCGAGTCGATACGTTCGGCGATGGCGCTTTTGCGCTCCGCCTCGGGTATGGGGAGGCTGTCGTTGGGGACAAGCCCGCCGGCCGTGCGAAGGCGACGGTCGAGTTCGCCTAAAACGGCGGTCGCTTGATGGGTTAAGTGCTCGTAAAAGGCCGGGACGACAAGACAGACGGGAGTAATGGTGTCGCCTGCGATTCGAACAGGAGCGAAAACGGCCTCTTTAAGGTGGCGGGTCAGTTGCTCGAATGCCTCGTGGTCCAGGTCGTTGCTGAGCACGACGAACTGGACGCTTCGTGAACGGTAGACCCG
>CALLRY010000020.1:0-6811 GCA_938014285.1 uncultured Collinsella sp.
CGATTGCCCAGAATCTCATGGAGATGAGCGGCCTTAAGACGCCGATTGTCTCGGTGGTGACAGGCGAGGGCGGCTCTGGTGGCGCGCTGGCGCTGTCCGTGGCCGACCGTATCCTGATGCTCTCGAGCTCGGCCTATTCGGTCGTGAGCCCCGAGGCCTGTGCGTCGATCCTGTGGAAGGATACCGAGCGCGCGAATGAGGCCGCCGAGGCGCTTAAGCTCACGGCCCCCGATCTGTTGGCGCTCGGCATCATCGACGGCATTGTTGATGATAGGGGCCTGTCGCATGAGGAGATCGCCGGTGCCGTCATGTCCTCGGCATTTGATGCCTTCGATACGCTTGGGCGGCTCGACGACGCGACCCTCACAAACCTCCGCTACGAAAAGTACCGCGCAATCGGTCAGTATCGCACGATGTGACAAAGGGACAGTCCGCATGTCACATTGGGAAAGGGTTCCTGTGTCACAAGTTTCTAACACCTCGTTTACAACGACGGTCTCATCAAACGCCATGGCCGTGGTGGACTATCTGTCCAAAAGCATGATGTCGGCGCTGCCGTTTATTGTCTGCGCGGCGTTGTTCCGCACCGTCGCCGTCATTATGGGTGAAGGCATGCTGGGCCTGTGGTCTGCCGATTCCGAAATCTATCGCCTGTTCTACAGTTGGCTCTATAACGCCGGCTACTACTTTTTGCCCGTTTATCTTGGTTGGGCGGCCGCCCGCCAGCTCGGTTGCTCGGAGCAGCTGGGCATGATGCTGGGCGGCGTATTGATTGCGCCCGATCTGCTTAAGCTCGTCGATGCCGCATCGACGACGGGGGCATCGATGACTTCCGTGTATGGCCTGCTTCCCGCGCCGGTCAACGATTACACGACGACTGTTATTCCGGTTCTCATCTCGGTACCCGTGCTTTGGCAAGTGGAGTGTTTCTTTCAGCGCGTTATCCCTAAGGCCGTGGCGTTTTCGTTCGTTCCGTTTGCGACCATGCTCGTCATGGTTCCGGTTTCGCTGTGTATCACGGCGCCGGCGGGCAGCTATCTGGGCATGCTGTTGGGCCAGCTTATGTTTATGCTTGGCAATTCCGGTGGCATCGTGTCGCTGTTCACGCTCATGGGGCTTGCCGCGGGTTGGGAGTTCCTTAAGATTGCGGGTGTCAGCAACGTTGTCCTATCGCTCGCCTATGCGCAGTTTATGAGTGTGGGAACGGATTCGTGCATCCTGATCGCCGCGACGATGGCAACGTTCGCCGTTTGGGGCATGCCCTTTGGTGCGTCGCTCCGCGTTGCGGATAAGGACGAGAAGGCGCTCATGCTGGGCTATTCGATCTCGGGCGTGCTTGGCGGCGTAAGCGAGCCGGCGCTGTACGGTTGCGGCTTTAAATATGGCAGGTGCCTGACGTGTATGGCCATTGGCGGTGCCGTCGGAGGCCTTGTTGCGGCCGTGGGCCACGTTACGGCCTATACCATCGGCATGACGAATGTCCTCATGGTCATTGGCTTTGCCACGGGTGGCATCTCGAACCTGCTGTGGTGCTGCGCCGCCGGCGGCACGGCATTTGCGGTGTCTGCGGCGCTGAGCTACTGCTTTGGCGTGATGCCGGCAAAGGGGCAGACGGCAGAAGACGGAGCCGATTCGCCCGAAACCTCGAAGAACGTAGCTGAGGCAAGCGCATAAATCGATCGACAAGGGGACAGTCCCGCATGTCACATTCCAAGGCCGTGGCCCGTGTGGGCTGCGGCCTTTTTGTATCTGGGGGACAAAGTGGCTACACTACAATCCGTTTGAGCAATAGATATATAGGTAGTACCGTGGGGGCGGATGTAGATGGTCGAGTGGATTGTTAAGCGCGCGCAGGGCGACCGTGCGCGCGTGGGCACGTTGACGGGTGTGGTGTGTATTGTCGCCAATGTGGCACTATGCGCTGCGAAGGGCGCAATTGGCGTGCTGTCGGGATCGGTTTCGATTGTGGCGGATGCCATGAACAACCTGTCCGATGCCAGCTCGAATATCGTGAGCGTGCTGGGCTTTAAGCTGGCGAGCAAGCCGGCCGACCCCGAGCATCCTTACGGCCACGGTCGCTACGAGTATCTCTCGGGTCTGGTCGTGGCGGCACTCGTGCTGCTGATTGGCGTTGAGCTGGTGAAGTCCTCGGTTGAGCGCGTCATCCACCCCGAACCTGTCGAGTTCTCGCTTGCCCTGGTGGCAGTTCTAGTGCTTTCGATGGTCGTAAAGCTCTGGATGGCGGCCCTCAACCAAAAGCTCGGCGATCGCATTGAGTCCGAGACGCTGCATGCGACCGCGCAAGATTCCAAGAACGATGTCCTTGCCACGGGCGCCGTGCTGGCGTGCGCAATTGTTTCGCAGGTGACGCACATCAATCTTGACGCGTGGGTCGGCCTTGCCGTTGGCGCCTATATTGGCTGGAGCGGCTTTGAGCTTATCCAAGATACGGTGAGCCCGCTTTTGGGCCAGACGCCCGATCCTAAGCTCGTCGAGCATATCCGCAGCAAGATCATGAGCTACCCCGGCGTTTTGGGCGTTCACGATCTGATGGTTCACGACTACGGCCCGGGCAGGAAGTTCGCAAGCGCTCACGCCGAGATGGCAGCCGAGGCCAGCCCGCTGGAAAGTCACGACACGCTCGATAACATCGAGCAGTCGTTTAGGAACGAAGACGGCATGATTGTCACGCTCCATTACGACCCCATCGTGACCGACGATCCCAAGGTGGCGAGCATGCGTTTACGCATTAACGCCATGGCCCAACAGATCGATAGCCGCCTTTCGATTCACGATCTGCGCTGTGTGCCGGGTCCCACGCACACCAACGTGATCTTTGACTGCGTGCGACCCTCGGATTTGGACATGGGGGCCGATGAGCTCAAGCAAACGCTGGCCCAGAGGGTCGAATCGGAATATCCCAAGTCGATTGCCAAGATTACGATCGACGAAGACTACGTAGGGCATACCCACGAGTAGGATTGGCCACGCAAGCTATTGATGCAGAAGGGGAGAGCATGAAGAAGCTGTATCTTCTCCGCCACGGCCAGACGGAGTTCAACGTCAAAAAGCTGGTCCAGGGCCGCTGTGATTCACCGTTGACCGCCCTGGGCCGCAAACAAGCGGGAATGGCGGCCGCATGGCTCAAGGCCCACGGTGTCGTCCCCAACAAAGTGGTTTCTTCGCCCTTAGGTCGAGCCATGGACACAGCTCAGCTCGTCGCATGCGAACTCCTGGGTCCGGATGCAGCAGCCGAGCCCTGCGAAGGCATCATCGAGCGTAGCTACGGCTCCTTCGAAGAGGGCCCGCACGACGCCCTGCCCACCGACGTCTGGGACCCCGGCGAGGACCTGGTCCCCTTCGGAGGAGAAGGAAGCCGCGCGCTGCAAGAGCGCATGGTAGACACCCTCACCAATCTCATAGGCGCCGAGGGCATCGAAACCCTCCTAGCAGTAAGCCACGGCAGCGCCAGCCGCCAATTCATCAAGGCTGCAGCCCCAGAGGGCTTCGAGCTCCCAACAAAACTCCCCAACTGCGCCATCATGATCTTCAATTTCGATGAGGCAAAGCCACAAGCAGAAGGCGAGCCAATGCAATGCAAGTTCACCCTCCAGCAAATAGTGGACCCCCAACAAAGTCATTAGCCTGAGCGAGCAAGGTTTAGCAGACATCAACGTGGCGTTCCCAGTGTGCGGCGGAGGGGGCGGGCCTGAGACATATTAAGGTTGTCGCGAGTTCCGCACGAACAGGAGAGCACTTAATGTGCTCTCCGTCGTGAGCAGGACTGTAGAGCAGCAACCTTAATATGTCTCAGGCCCGCCCCCTCCGCCGCACACTGGGAACGTGCCACGCACTTTACCTGCGTAAACAATGTGAGTGAAATATGAATCTCGATGGATACGCCCGCAGCCGTGTATACTAAACAGCTGTGTGTAACCAGGGGAGTATTCTGGCTGGACAAAATGCCTGCTTAATAGGGTTGTCAGGTAGTCCGGGCGAAATACAAGGCTGGGGAGCACGTCGTGTAAGTAGTGGTCCTCTAGGGGCGTACGCTCGGTGGTGTACGCATTGTCCCAAGACCACGCGAGAGTTGGGATCATATCTTGATCAGCATGATTCTCGGCCGCAAGATTGGCATGACCCAGGTTTGGGACGAGGACGACAACGTCGTTCCCGTCACGGTCATCCAGGCTGGCCCCTGCGCTGTCTCGCAGGTTAAAACTCAGGCAACCGACGGCTATGACGCCGTCCAGATCGGTTTCGGCGACATCAAGGCCAAGAACGTGAACAAGCCCATGGCTGGTCACTTCGCCAAGGCTGGCGTCGAGCCTGTTCGCTTCCTTCGTGAGGTCCGCGTCGAGAACGGCGAGGAGCACAAGGTCGGCGAGGTCGTCACCGTCGCTGATTTCGCTGATGTCGAGAAGGTCGACGTCATCGGTACCTCCAAGGGTAAGGGTTTCCAGGGTCGCATCAAGCGCTGGGGTCAGCGCCGCGGTCCTATGACGCATGGTTCTCACTTCCAGCGTCACCCCGGTTCTATCGGTCAGTGCGCCTATCCTGCGCGCGTCCTCAAGGGCGTCAAGATGGCCGGTCACATGGGTAACGAGCGCGTTACCGTCAAGAACCTTTCCGTTGTCCGCATCGATGCCGAGCAGAACCTCATCTTGGTCAAGGGCGCTGTCCCGGGTGCCAAGAATGGTCTCGTCGCCATCCGTATGGCCTAAGGGCCCAGCCCATTTAGCCCAGCGTCATACCAAGGAGAACACTTAAATGGCAAAGTTTGAAGTAAAGAACAGCGAGGGCAAGAAGGTCGCCGAGGCCGAGCTCGCCGCTGAGGTGTACGGCATCGAGCCGAACATCCACGTTATGCACCACATCGTCAAGTGCCAGATGGCCTCTTGGCGTCAGGGCACCCAGTCCGCTAAGGGCCGCTCTGAGGTTTCAGGTGGCGGCAAGAAGCCTTGGCGTCAGAAGGGCACCGGCCGTGCCCGCCAGGGTTCCATCCGTGCTGCCCAGTGGCGTCACGGTGGCGTTGTCTTCGCCCCCAAGCCCCGTTCCTACGCTAAGCGTATGAACAACAAGGAGGTCAAGCTGGCTATGCGCTCCGCGCTGTCCGCCAAGCTGGCCGATGGCGAGCTCGTGCTCGTCGACGACTACGGCTTCGAGAAGCCTTCCACCAAGGCTGCCGTCGCCATGCTCAAGGCTCTCGGCCTTGAGGGCAAGCGTCTGACCATCATCGTTCGCGATGAGGACGTCAACGCCTACCTGTCGTTCCGCAACATTCCCAAGACGTTCATCATCACCGCTGACGAGGCCAACACCTACGATCTCGTCAACAACAACGCCGTGCTGATGCCCGCCGACATCGCCGCTCACTTCGGGGAGGTGCTTGCATAAATGACCGCCCACGAGATCATCATCCGTCCGATCGTGTCCGAGCGTTCCTTCTCCGGCATGGAGCTGAACAAGTACACGTTCGAGGTCGCCAAGGATGCTAACAAGTATCAGATCAAGGACGCTGTCGAGGAGATCTTCGGCGTCAAGGTCGTTCGCGTGAACACCCTGACGGTCAAGCCCAAGACCAAGCGCGTGCGCTATGTCGCCGGCAAGACCCGTTCTTGGAAGAAGGCCATCGTCACGCTGGCCGAGGGCGACACCATCGAGGTCTTTGGCAACCAGGCCTAAGACTCGCTGCTGTTGAGTGAGCTCATGCCTCCCAAATAGGGGAGGCGAGAGCTCAAGGTTTTGGGCGTATAAAATGGACACGCCCGGAACCGTGTATACGTCCGGTGTCATCGCACCCGAGGCAGAACCTCGAATCCCTGTCTGCGATGGCTAACGGATTCCTATTGAAAGGGATTGTAATGGCTGTAAAGCACCTTAAGCCGACCTCCGCTGGTAGGCGTTGGCAGACGATCTCCGATTTCTCCGAGATCACCTGCACCAAGCCCGAGAAGTCTCTTCTCGAGCCCCTGCCCAAGAAGGCCGGTCGTAACAACAACGGCCGCATCACCACCCGCCACCAGGGCGGCGGCGTGAAGCGTCGTTACCGCGTGATCGACTTCAAGCGCAACAAGGACGGCGTGCCCGCCAAGGTTGCCACGATCGAGTACGATCCGAACCGTTCCGCTCGCATCGCCCTGCTTCACTACGCTGACGGTGAGAAGCGCTACATCCTGGCCCCCAAGGGCCTCGAGGTCGGTCAGACCATCATGTCCGGTTCTGACGCCGACATCAAGCCGGGCAACGCTCTGCCCCTCGCCGACATCCCCGTCGGTACGCTCATCCACGCCGTTGAGTTCCAGCCGGGCAAGGGCGCTGCTATCGCCCGTTCCGCCGGTAACTCCTGCCAGCTGATGGGTAAGGAGGGCAAGTACGCTATCGTCCGTATGCCTTCCTCCGAGATGCGCCGCATCCTCGTTACCTGCCGCGCCACCGTCGGTGAGGTCGGCAACGCCGATCACTCCAACATCGTCATCGGCAAGGCCGGCCGTAAGCGTCACATGAACGTGCGCCCGACCGTCCGCGGTACCGTCATGAACCCTGTCGACCACCCGCACGGCGGTGGCGAGGGCAAGAACCATACCTCTGGTCGTCCGTTACCCCCTGGGGTAAGCCGACGAAGGGCCTTCGTACGCGCAAGAAGAAGAAGGTCTCGAACCAGCACATCATTCGTCGCCGTAAGAAGTAATTTCGGATACCGAGTTTTAGGAGAAAGCACTTATGAGCAGAAGTCTCAAAAAGGGCCCGTTCGTGGAGACTCGCCTTCTCTCGCGTATCACCGCGATGAACGAGGCTGGCAAGAAGGACG
>CALLRY010000021.1:0-1945 GCA_938014285.1 uncultured Collinsella sp.
TTGATCACCCTGGTCATCTCGGTGCCCATCAGTCTGGGCGGAGCGGTCTTCCTGGTTGAGTACGCGCCGAACGGCCCTATCCGCGACATCGCCTCTACCGCCATCGAGACGCTGTCCTCGCTGCCTTCCATCGTCGTCGGCATGTTCGGCTTTCTGGTGTTCTCGGTGCAGCTGGGCTGGAAGTACTCCATCATCTCCGGCGCCGTCGCTCTCACCATGTTCAATATCCCCATCCTGGTGCGCGTGATTCAGCAGGCGCTCGAGGACGTGCCACAGGCCCAGCGCGATGCATGCCTGGCCATGGGCCTTACCCGCTGGGAGGCCACGCTGCACATCCTGATTCCCGAGGCCATGCCCGCCATCGTGACCGGCATCGTGCTTTCGGCCGGTCGCGTGTTTGGCGAGGCCGCAGCACTGCTTTTTACCTCGGGTATGAGCTCGCCGGTTCGCCTGAACTTCTTGAGCTTTAACCTGTCGAGCCCCACCTGCGCTTGGAACGTGTTCCGTCCCGGCGAGTCGCTCGCCGTGCACATCTACAAGATCTATGGCGAGGGCAGCCCCGAGGCCCAGCAGATCGTCTGGGGCACCGCTGCACTGCTGATGATTTGCGTGCTGCTGTTTAACGTAATCGCCCGCATTGTGGGCAAGCAACTGGCAAGGAAGATGACGGCCGAATGAGCGAGATGAATGTAACGCCCGCAACCGAAGCGGCATCGTCCGACACCCGGGACTTCCTGTCGAGCGTGGGGGAGAGCGAGAAGCGCGTGCGCGTGAGCGGCAAGGCCGTGAGCGACGAGGTTGTGCTCTCCACCAAGGACGTCAACGTGTACTATGGCGACCACCATGCACTGCACAATACGTCGCTCGACTTCCACAAGGGCGAGATCACGGCGCTCATCGGGCCTTCGGGCTGCGGTAAGTCGACCTTCTTACGCAGCCTCAACCTGATGAATCGCGAGATTCGCGGCTGCCGCGTGGAGGGCGAGATCAACTATCGCGGGCGCAACGTGAACACCAAGACCGAAAACACCTACGAGCTGCGCCGTTCCATTGGCATGGTGTTCCAGCAGCCCAACCCGTTCCGCAAGTCCATTCGCGACAACATCACGTTTGCGCTCAAGCGCCATGGCATCACCGACCGCGACGAGCTCGACCGCATGGTCGAGGAGAGCTTGCGCGGCGCGGCGCTGTGGGACGAGGTCAAGGACAAGCTCGACAAGAGCGCCTACGCGCTTTCGGGCGGCCAGCAGCAGCGCCTGTGCATCGCGCGCACGCTGGCGCTCAACCCCGACGTGATCTTGTTCGACGAGCCCTGCTCGGCGCTCGACCCCATCTCGACGTTGGCGATCGAGGACCTTATGTCGTCGATTGTGGCCGAGCGCGCCATCGTCATCGTGACGCACAACATGGAGCAGGCGTCGCGCGTGTCCAACCGCACGGCGTTCTTCTACATGGGCGATATGGTCGAGTACGACGAGACTGACGAGATTTTCCAACGGCCCAAGGATAAGCGGCTGAATGATTACCTCACCGGCATGTTCTCCTAGTCCGGGACATGCTTGAGGCCCGCGGCGGCCACGGTTGCCGCGGGACTGATTGGAGAAGCGGGTCATCTCTTGTGGGAGATGGCCCGCCTTTTGCTCTGCGACCGAAACGACCACCACAAAGGGGACAGGCGCCTTCGTGGTGGTTTGGGGTGGGGCTCGCTGCTATCATGGACAACGTTGAATTTCTACGAAGGAGCAGGGCATATGGCGATTCTTTTGGGATGCGATTCCGTCAGCCTAGAGTTTCCCACCAAGCATATTTTCGATAGCGTTACGCTCGGCGTGGGCGAGGGCGACCGTATTGGTATTGTCGGTAAAAACGGCGACGGTAAGTCGACGCTGCTGAGCGTGCTCGCCGGCACGTTGGAGCCCGACGACGGCCGGCGAAGATCGGAAGA
>CALLRY010000022.1:0-2100 GCA_938014285.1 uncultured Collinsella sp.
GACGGAGCGAACACACGACCTCGGCCATGGCGGCGACGGCATCCGCGCCCTTCCAGGGCTGGCTCGCATGCGCCGTCACGCCGGCCATTTCAATCTCGAACCACGTACGCCCCTTGTGCGCCACTTGGATCTGTCCGTCGGTGGGCTCGGTGTCCAGTACCCATTCACGCGGGCCGACCCAGCCAGCATCGATCGCGGCCTCTGAGCCGCGCATAAAATCTTCTTCGTCGACCGAGCAGATGAGCGAAAAGCCGCGGCGGGGCAGCGCGCCATCCGCCACCACACGCTCGAGCGTATGGACCAGCGCGGCAATGGCGCAGGCCAGGCCACCCTTCATATCGCAGGCACCGCGGCCATAGAGTTTATCGTTGCGCACGATCGCTCCGAGCGGCGGAATGTCCGCGTCCCAGCCGTCGCCCAGCGTAACGGTATCCATATGGCAGATATAGACGAGTCGCGGCTCGTCGCTCAAACCGGGCACGGTGACCATGAGATTGTGGCGTCCGGTCAGCACCTCGAGTTCCTCAACCTGCACGGCATGGAGCACCGGATGGCTCAACCGCTCCAGTTGAGCCTCAACCAACGCTTTGATATAGCGTTCAATCTCGCCCTCATACGCACCTGGGTCGGAACTGTCGATCCGCACGAGCCCTTGCGTAAGCCGCCAAGCAAAATTTGTATCAACCATAGGCACCTCACAGATAGTTAGGTCAACATACAGATTGTATGCCAAGAAGCGGCTCGGTGCATTTAATGGAGCGCTCACAAAAACGGGAGCGCCTCTCGTGCGAAAGGCGCCCCCGCGGGCATTCAATGTCAGTAACGGGCAGGCCACATGGGGAACTGCCCTTCAGATCAGCCGGCGCTACTTGATCACGCGCACGCGATACATCGAGGGAATCTGCTTGAGTGCTTCGATGGTACTGGTGTCAAGGTGCTCGTCGGTGTCGAACATGGTGTAGGCGTTCTCGCCGGCGGACTCGTTGGTCATGCGCTGCACGTTGGCGTTGTCCTTGGCAAGGATTGCCGTGATCTGGCCGATCATGTTGGGCACGTTGGCGTGCAGGCAGGCGATGCGGCTTGCGGCGCGCGCCTTGCCCATGCTGCAGGCGGGGTAGTTGACGCTGTGTGCGATGTTGCCGTTCTCCAGGTAATCCTTGAGCTCGCTGATGGCCATGTCGGCGCAGTTGGCCTCGGCCTCGCCGGTGCCGGCGCCCGAGTGCGTGGTGATAAACGTATTGGGCATCTTGACCGTCTTGGGCGTGGCGAAGTCGCAGCTAAACCAGCTGAGCTTGCCCTCGCGCAGGGCGGCGTCGACGGCGTCCTCGTCAATGATGGTTTCGCGCGCGTAGTTGATGAGCACGGCGTCCGGTGCCAGCAGGTTAATCTGCTCGGTGCTGATCATGCCGATGGTGTCGGCCTTGCTGGGCACGTGCACGGTGAGGTAGTCGCAGCCGCGGCAGAGATCCTCGAGCGTGCCCACGCGCTGCACCTCGCGGCTCAGCACCCACGCGTGCTCGACGGAAATGAACGGGTCGTAGCCGTAAACGTCCATGCCCAGGTCGACGCAGGCGTTGGCGACCTTGGAGCCCACGTTGCCCAGGCCGATGACGCCGATGCGCTTGCCCTTGAGCTCGCGGCCCACAAAGGCCTTCTTGGCCTTCTCGGCATCGACCTGAATCTCGGGGTCGTCGGCGTTGTCGCGCACCCAGTTCATCGATTGCACCACGCCGCGGCTCGAGAGCACCAGCATGCCTAGGACGAGCTCCTTAACGGCGTTGCTATTAGCGCCGGGGGAGTTAAAGACGACGACGCCCTTCTTGGCGTACTCCTCGACGGGGATGTTGTTGACGCCGGCGCCGCAGCGGGCGATGGCGCGGATGCCCTCGGGCAGCTCGTAGCCGTGCAGGTCGGTCGAGCGCATCAGGATGGCGTCGGCCTCTTCGGCGGTGCTCACAAATTCGTAGCCCTCGCCAAACTCGACTTTGCCGTCCTTGGTGATGTCGTCGATGGTCTTAATCTTACGCATGGAAAAACTCCTTAGCAGGTTTGGTTTAAACAGGTGGTTTGAAGTGGCTGGTCGGCCCGCGCGTTGCGGGC
>CALLRY010000023.1:0-2818 GCA_938014285.1 uncultured Collinsella sp.
CACGCCGTCGTTGGTAATGGTGGGAGCGCCATAGGTACGCTCAAGAGCGACGTAGCGACCCTTGGGGCCAAGGGTAACTTTAACGGCGTCGGCCAGCTTGGTGACGCCAGCAGCAAGGCCGCTGCGGGCCTCAGCCTGGAATTTAATGTCTTTAGCCATTGTGATTGCTCCTTCAATGGGTAGTTTCTTTTGGAAACTTAATTACCGAATTCGCTTTGGTTTCTATCGTTTGCTTTACGCGGTGTAAACACCATAAAGGTCGTCGGCGCGCATGATGAGCACATCCTCGCCCTCGATGTTCACTTCGGTACCGCCGAACTTGCCGTACAGCACACGGTCGCCTTCCTTGACGGGAACCGGAATGAGGTTGCCGTCCTTATCGCGCTTGCCCTCGCCAACGGCCAGAACGATGCCGGTCTGAGGCTTTTCCTGGGCGCTCGAAGCGATGTAGAGGCCCGATGCGGTCTTGGTTTCAGCTTCGTCGCGCTTAACGATAACGCGATCACCCAAAGGCTTGAGATTCATGGAATGTCCTTTCTCCACTGCCTGTTATAACCAAAGATTGGGAAGAGTGCTAGCACTCCGTATGCTCGAGTGCTAACAAGTTGGTACTCTAACACCCTCATAAAATGATGCAAGCACCTTTTGAGAAAATCTCAGTGCTGTTTACTAAATGTCATAGAGATATTCGACGCAATTTGGAAAAACCGAGCGCAACGCTTAGCGCATATACGCCAACAACGCCTCGCAGCCGCGAACCACGTCTTCGTACGTCGTTTCGAAATCGCCCGTGAACCACGGGTCGGCCACGCTGTTCGCCGAATCGGCGTCTCCACCGTCGGAATACTCGAGCAGCTTGTGCACTTTGCCCTGCGGGTCGCCTTTCAGGATGCGGCGCATATCGCGAATGTTCTCGTCATCCATGCCGATGAACAGGTCGTATTCAGCATAATCGGCCGTGCGCAACTTCACGGCAGCTCGGCGTGGGTGGGCAATGCCGTGCGCGTCGAGCACCCGCTGCGTACCCGGATGCGTGTCATTGCCGATTTCATCGTTGGTTGTCGCGCAAGACGCAATGGCGATGCGATCGCCCAAACCCGCGCGCGCAACCATGTCGCGCATCACGAACTCGGCCATGGTCGAACGGCAAATATTGCCATGACACACAAACATAATGCGATGGATAAACTGACGTTGCGACATGCAATTCCTTTTCTTCGATAAGCTCAATGCAAACGAATATGCTATTGCACACATGCGGAAATGGCAATGCCGCCGAGAAACCCAAGGCGAATCCTAGCGCGACTAGGCGCCTACCGAACGGCCACGCCCCACAGAACGCAGTCTCGCACGAGCGCACACCTGCAAACTCGTCCGCACTCGCAAAATAAACCTGACGCGAGCGAGCATCCATAAAACCGCACACAGCCCCATTATTGTTAAGGACAGCCACGATTGCCGTGAGGCTCGAGGACTGCCGTGCGAGCGAACACGCCGCAATAAAGAAGGCTCCCCGCCTTATAAGCGAGGAGCCCCTGATTGCCTTTATGAAGAAAACCGCTAGTCGACGCGTGCGTAGTCACCGCTGCCGTCAAAGCCCCAATCGAGCTTATCGGCCTTGCCGTTCGAATCGCAATGGATGGCATAGTTCCACGCCGGGTCTTCATCATCCCAATACAAGCCAACCTGGTCGACGGCGGTAATGGCCCAGGTACCCGCCTCAGCCTGCTCGCCATCGCGGCTCTCGACAAGCGTTCCATCTTCCCTCAGCTCGATTTCGATGGACTCGTTTGTGAGCGACTTCCATTTCGTATTGACGACCTTTGCCATCACGGCATTGTAGTCGCCACGCGAATACCAGGTATTGCTCACAGAGTCGTAGCAGGTCATGGGGTCAACGAAAACGATATCGTAGCCAGACTCGCATTCTTCGGAGGGCACCAGATGTTTATCTTTTATCGTGGCATCGCAGTCGGGATCGATGGGCTTGCCGCTCTCGTCGAAGAACACGGGCAAAACGACCGTCCACGCTTCTAGATAGAAGCCGGGGCGCGACGTGTCGCCATCGATATACCACACGTCAGCAGAGTATCCGAAGCCATTGTCAGCGAGGTAGCTTCCCGAGTCGATGCGGGAAGGGTCGACGTTCGCCTCGGGCACGCGTTCCTTCGATTCGACGGCTCCAGACCCTCCGCCGCAACCCGCAATCATGCATGAACACGCCAAAGCAAACGCAACGACTACCGACGTAAGGCATACGCGCCACCATTGCTTTTTCGAAGCCTTCATTCGACGCTCCTTCCCCTTCGATGAATTTGAGGAAAGCGTACGAGAGGAAGGCGACGCCAACCAGAACAGAGCGGCCCAAATCGGCACCAAGAAAAAGACCACGCGTCCAAAATGACAGCGCGGTCTATGATTTCATTACGATACTAATCTTAGTATCTTTTCGTTAGTTAATCTCTTTTAAAGAGCCCAACAATATCAAAAGGAAAGTATTAAAGTTTCTATTAGCGCCTTATTCGATATCTAAAAGGAAGCATTAGCGGTATCTTTTTAGTACCAGCATCCCACTATTTACAAAGCTCCCAAAAAGTAACCGCACTTGCCGCCGCTACATTCAGGCTATCGACCCCGGGGCGCATGGGAATGCGCACCGTGTAATCGCAGCCCGCGATAGTACGGTTCGACAGCCCATCGCCCTCGGTGCCGAACACGAGCGCGAGCTTGTCGATTTGCGCCAACTCAGGCACGCCAAGCGGAAGGGAGTCGTCGGACAGGGCCATGGCCGCCGTCTTATACCCAAGCGCGCCCAGGC
>CALLRY010000024.1:0-4109 GCA_938014285.1 uncultured Collinsella sp.
CGTGGGTAAGGCCGCTAAGAACCAGGCTGTCACCAACCCCAAGAACACCGTGTTCTCCATCAAGCGCTTCATGGGCCGCAAGTACTCCGAGTGCACCTCCGAGATCAAGACCGTGCCGTACGAGGTCAAGGAGGGCCAGGGTGGCCGTGCCGTCGTCGACATCGAGGGCAAGGATTACACCGCCGAGCAGGTGAGCGCCATGACGCTCGCCAAGATGAAGGCCGACGCCGAGAAGTATCTGGGCGAGACTGTCACCGACGCCGTCATCACCGTCCCGGCCTACTTCAACGACGCCCAGCGTCAGGCCACCAAGGACGCCGGTAAGATCGCCGGCCTCAACGTCAAGCGTATCGTCAACGAGCCGACCGCTGCTGCCCTGGCCTATGGCCTGGACAAGCAGGGCACCGACCAGCGCATCCTGGTCTTCGACCTGGGTGGCGGCACCTTTGACGTCTCCATCCTCGACCTCGCCGACGGCGTGTTTGAGGTTCTGTCCACCTCGGGCGACAACCACCTGGGCGGCGACGACTGGGATCAGCGCGTCATCGATTGGATGGCCGATAAGTTCCAGCAGGAGAAAGGTGTCGACCTGCGTCAGGACCCCATGGCCCTGCAGCGTCTGAAGGAGGCCGCCGAGAACGCCAAGAAGGAGCTCTCCGCCGCCCAGCAGACCACCATCAACCTGCCGTTCATTACCATGAACCAGTCCGGCCCGCTGCACCTCAACTACACGCTGACCCGCGCCGAGTTCGAGAAGATCACCCGTGACCTGCTCGAGCGCTGCAAGCAGCCTGTCACCAACGCCCTGCGCGACGCCAAGCTTAAGCTTTCCGATCTGACCGAGGTCATCCTCGTCGGCGGCTCCACCCGTATGCCCGCCGTCCAGGAGCTCGTCAAGACTATGACCGGCAAGCAGCCCAACATGTCCGTGAACCCCGACGAGGTCGTTGCCGACGGCGCTGCCGTCCAGGGCGGCGTGCTCACCGGCGACGTCGAGGGCATCCTGCTGCTCGACGTTACCCCGCTGTCGCTGGGCGTCGAGACCATGGGCGGCATCATGACCAAGATGATCGACCGCAACACCACGATCCCGACTTCCAAGACCGAGGTCTACTCCACCGCTGCCGACAACCAGACCAGCGTCGAGATCAACGTGCTCCAGGGCGAGCGCGAGCTTGCCCGCGACAACAAGTCGCTCGGTAAGTTCCAGCTGACCGGCATCCCGGCTGCCCGCCGCGGCGTGCCGCAGATCGAGGTCACCTTCGACATCGACGCCAACGGCATCGTCAAGGTCTCCGCTAAGGACAAGGGCACCGGCAAGGAGCAGCAGATCACCATTTCCGGCTCCACCGCGCTTTCCGACGACGAAGTCGATCGTATGGTCAAGGACGCCGAGGCTCATGCCGAGGAGGACAAGAAGCAGAAGGAAGAGGTCGAGGTCCGCAACCAGACCGACAGCCTGTGCTACTCCACCGAGCAGACCCTCAACGAGCTGGGCGACAAGGTTTCCGCCGACGTGAAGTCCAAGGCCGAGGCCGCTATCGCCGACGCCAAGAAGGCGCTCGAGGGCTCTGACGTCGAGGCCATCAAGGCCGCCGGCGAGTTCCTGCAGTCTGTGGCCTACGAGCTGGCTCAGGTTGTCTACGCCGACGCTCAGCAGCAGACCGACGGTGCCGCCGGTGCCCAGCCTGCCGACGATGACGTTGTCGACGCCGACTACGAGGTTGTGGACGACGAGGACAAGTAATCATGTCCGCCCGTAAAGCTCGCACGGAGGCGGCCGCCGCTGGCGCCGCCCCCGTTGACTCTGAGGAGAAGGACGTGAAGATTCCCGTAGAGGCCGTCGACGATACCGAGGCCAACGAGGCCGAGGCCGCCGAGGCTGCCGAGAACCAGGTAGAGGATTCCAACAAGGAGGCGACGATGACCGAGGACGAGATGGTGGAAGCTGCTATCCGCGCCGGTGAGGAAGCCGCCGACAACGACTTTAAGCTCAAGTTCGAGCAGGCCCAAAAGGAGCTTGCCGACGTGCGTAACGAGCTCGATGCTGCGGCAGAGGCTCAGAAGGCCGCCGAGGACAAGGCGAAGGACGCCACCGAGCGCACCGCCCGTCTGCAGGCCGACTGGGAGAACTTCCGTCGCCGCACCGCCAACGAGCGCATCGCCGAGCGCGAGCGCGCGACCGAGAAGCTCGTCACCGCGCTGTTGCCGGTGATCGACGATATCGAGCGCGCAATCGACCATGCCCGCAGCCAAGAGCTTTCCGACGACTTTAAGCAGTTCGTCGACGGCGTTGACGCGGTTCATGCCAAGCTGCTCGATGTGTTTGCGCACGAGGGCGTTGAGCCCATCGACCCCAAGGGCGAGGCGTTCGATCCGCTCGAGCACCAGGCTGTGGGCCGCGTCGAGGACGCATCGCAGTACGACGAGACCGTCAACGACGTGTACCAGAAGGGCTACCGCATGGCGGATCGCATCCTGCGTTCCGCGATGGTGACGGTGACCTACGGTGGCGAGAAGCGCCCCGCACCGGAGCCCGAAGCGGCGCCCGAGGATGCTACGGCCGATACGGCCGAGAGCACCGAGGAGTAATTGAGAAGGGCCCCGGGGCAACACCCGGGGCCCTTTCTGGCCTAGTGCCATATGACAGCATGAGCCGTCGTCTGCATGGGCGGCGGACGTAACAGGAGAGGAGCTACGATGGCTGCAGGCAAAACCTTCTATGACATCCTGGGCGTATCCAAGAGCGCCTCCGACAAAGAGATCAAGAGCGCGTTTCGCAAGCTCGCGCAAAAATATCACCCCGATGCCGGCGGCGACGAGGCCAAGTTCAAGGAGATCAGCGAGGCCTACGAGACGCTTTCGGACGAGAAGAAGCGCAAAGAGTACGACCAGATGCTCATGTTTGGCGGTATGCCGGGCGCGGGCGGCGCGTATGGCGGCGGCTACGGTGCCGGCGCGGGCGCCAGCGGCTGGGGCGATATCTTCGACAGCATCTTTAGCGGCAACGGCGCCTGGGGCAGCGATTGGGGCTCGGGCTTTGCCGGGGCTGCGGGCGCTGCCGGTGCCGGCGCTGGCCGCAGCCGCGCTCGCAAGGGCGGCGACCTGTCGCTGACCGTTGATGTGACGGCCGAGGACGCGTTTCGCGGCGTGACGCACAAGGTCACCTATCGCATTCCCTCGACGGGCGAGCAGCAGACCATTACGGTCTCGGTGCCTGCGGGCGCGGTCGACGGCGGCAAGCTGCGCTACAAGCGTCGCGGCGAGTACGGCGTTGCCGGCGGCGAGCGCGGCGACCTGGTCGTGACCACGCACGTGGAGGAGCACCCGCTGTTTAAGCGCAAAGGCGCCGACGTGACCATGGAGGTACCGATCTCGGTCTACGAGGCGGCGCTCGGCTGCACGGTGGACGTGCCCACGCCCGGCGGGGCGACGGTCCGTTTGAAAGTGCCTGCGGGCACCCAGACGGGCAAGAAGTTCCGCTTTAAGGAGATGGGTGCGCCCGACGTTAAGCACCGTGGCCGCACAGGCGCGCTACTCGTCGAGATCAAGGTACAGGTTCCCACGAACCTATCCATTGACGAGCGCGATGCCATGACCAAGCTGCGCGAGGCCGACACGCGCGACTACCGCGAGAAGGTCAATCGTTACAAGGCGACGTACTAGGGCGGTCGCGGCGCACGCCCACGCCCGCGGGCTTATGATGGACGATAACGAGACGGAAAGGGGTCAGGTAGCATGGCCGAGGACAATAGGAACAAACCGCTGTACATGATCAGCGTGGCGGCCGAGCTGACCGGCATGCATCCGCAGACTCTGCGCGTCTACGAGTCCAAGGGCCTGGTGAACCCCCAGCGCTCGGGCGGCAACACGCGTCTGTATTCGCGTGCCGATATCGAGCGCCTGGAGCTCATCAACCAGCTGACCGACGAGGGTATCAACCTTGCCGGCGTGGTGCGCATCCTCGATATGAAGGAGCGTGCCGAGGAGCGCGAGCGCGAGAACGAGAAGCTTCGCGCCCGCGTGCGCCAGCTCGAGGACGAGCTGCACGAGTACAAGATGCAGAAGAAGATCACCGCCCTGGCCCCGCGCGACGGCTCGGTTAACCC
>CALLRY010000025.1:0-1310 GCA_938014285.1 uncultured Collinsella sp.
GGGAGGACGCTCTTACTGAGGACACCGACGTGTGCCCCAAGTGCGGTGGCCATCACGTGCATCAGGACGAGAACGTGCTGGACACCTGGTTCAGCTCGCAGCTGTGGACCTTCGCCACGCAGGGCTGGCCGCAAAAGCCGGAGCTGCTCGAGGGCCATCACCCCACGACCGCGCTCGTCACCGCACGCGACATCATCGCGCTGTGGGTCGCCCGCATGGTCATGAGCTCGCTGTACTTCCTGGACGAGGTGCCGTTTAAGGACGTCGTCATCTACCCGACGATCCTGGCCAAGGACGGCAGCCGCATGTCCAAGTCCAAGGGCAACGGCGTTGACCCCATGGACCTCATCGGTATGTACGGCGCCGACGCCATGCGCTTCAACCTGCTGACCCTCTGCACCAACAACCAGGACGTCAAGTTCGACGCGAACATCGACAAGAAGACTAAGAAGCTTATCGACAGTCCGCGTACCGACCAGGCCAAGTCGTTTGTGACCAAGATCTGGAACGCCAGCCGCTTCCTGCTCATGAACATGGTGGGCTACACGCCCGGCGAGCCCGTCGTGGAGACGCCGGCCGACGCCTGGATGTTCAGCCGCCTGGCCAAGGCCGTCAAGATGGTCACCGAGGGCATTGAGAACTACACCTTTGGCGACATGGCCCGCGGTGTGCAGCAGTTCTTCTGGAACGAGGTCTGCGACTGGTACGTCGAGGTTACCAAGGCCCGCCTGAAGGGCGAGGGTCGTCTGCAGGCGCAGCGCAACCTGATCTTTGTGCTCGATACCTCCATTCGCCTGATGCACCCGCTTATGCCGTTTGTCACCGAGGAGATTTGGGACAACATGCCGGCGAGCGTGCTTGACCTGGACGCCGAGGGTAACGTGGACCGCGCCGAGGCGCTCATGATCGCCAAGTGGCCCGAGCCCGCCGACTATGCCAAGTATGTCGACGAGGACGCCGAGCGCGCGTTTGAGCTGTGCCGCGCCGTCGTTTCCGCCGCCCGCGCCACGCGTTCGCGCTATCGCTTGAGCCCCAAGGCCGAGCTCGACGTGGTCGTGCGCGCCGGTGCCGAGGACATCGAGAAGCTCGAGAGCCTGCGCTCCACGATTGAGCCGCTGGCCAACACGGCTTCGCTGGTCATGGGTACCGACGTCGAGAAGCCGGCTGCGAGCATTGCCGTGGTCGACAGCGGCGTCGAGGCCTTTGTGGTGCTCGAGGGCAAGGTTGACCTTTCGGCCGAGAAGGCACGCCTGGAGAAGGAGATCGCCGCGGCCCAGAAGGAGCTCGCCGGCTGCGAGAAGACGCTCGCC
>CALLRY010000026.1:0-3071 GCA_938014285.1 uncultured Collinsella sp.
ATTACCATGGCAAGACGCTGCTGGAGCTGTACGTGGACGAGCCGCCGGCGTCGCTTTCGCCTGCTTCGCTCAGGCGGCTCGAACAGGTGCGTGACACGCAGTATTTCTCGCGCTTTGGCATTTTGGACAAGGATCCCGCGACTGGCATGGTCGTGCTGAAGGACACGCGCACCGACCGTCGCTTTGACGTCTACGACCCACATATCGTGCAAAAGGAGCACTGGAACGATGGCGCGATTGCGGTGCGACTCGCGTGCGTCGACGATGTCTGGCTGACGGCGGGGCAGCTCTACCTCTACGACATTGCACGCCTGAGCGATACGGCGATTGACGGGCCTGGCGCCGTTCATCCGGAAGACTTGGAAGACGGCTTCGATACCTCGTGTATCAGCTTCTTTTTGAGGCTGGTCCGCGACATCATGGGTGCCCAGGGACGGTATGTGAAGTCGCTCAATATCTACGAACAGGAATGGGAGTAGGGGATGGGCAGCTGTCGCCTGCCTCGCTTTCTGCCTTTATTTCTCGATCTGTAACGTTCAGGGACAAAAAACCGGTCTTCCCGTTACAGATCTAGACGAATGCTTGGGCGCCGCTGGTTTGTCTAAATCTGTAACGTTTAGGGGCCTGGAGAACGTCTAACTGTTACAGATCGAGACGTTTGGAACCTGGCAGGGGGAATGTCTCAATCTGTAACATCTACAGGCCAAAACTCGACCTAACTGTTACAGATTGAGACCAAGGTTGGATGCGGTGCCGAAAGATCTTGATCTGTAACATCTAGCGGCCAAAAATCGGTCTTCCTGTTACAGATCGAGACAAAGAGGTGCAATGCTGCGCGAACGTCTCGATCTGTAACGTTTGGCGGCTGCTTGTGCCCGTAACTGTTACAGGTCGAGACGCTTGTCGGCGGTGGCAACAGCGGCGATGGCCCATTTCTCCGATGTGGTGGTGATGGAAGTGTCTAATACCGTTTTTAAACACAAACATGCAACACGTAACACCTTGGCGCGGAATAGGATGCTTGCCGAGCTCACGGAGGCGGCTGAACAAGGCGTGCTGCTTGTGACGCACGACAATGCCGAGCTCATGTGGCTGCGGCGCCATGTGGGCACAGACGATATTGCGGAGCCCGAATCGCACCTATTCTGTTTTCAGCATGATTGGGATGCATTGACGCCGCCGGAGCGAGCGAGGTGGACTATCAAGGGGCTTGCCGAGTTTCACCCCGATTGGGCGTTTTGGGGGTATGACGCCGCGCTGATATGGGGTCTGGAGGTGCCGAATGATCTGCTCGGGCCGCGTTGCTTGGTCAAGACGGGTTGTTCGGTGACATTGAGTATGGGGTGTAGGCTGCTGCGTCCGTAGACGGCGGGTGTGCTTGAGCAAGTCGATGGCGTGCGGGTGACGCCGTTTTGGCGCACGGTGGAGGATTGTCTGCTGCGTGCGCCGTTCTCTTACGGGTTGGCGATCGCCGATTCTGCATTGCGGGCAAGGGACGTATCGCGCGACGACCTCTGCGAACGGCTCCAGGTCGATTGCGAGGGCAGGCGAGGGTATTGCAGAGCTCAGGTGATTGCGTCGCATGCGGACGGGCTGTCCGAGAACGGCGGCGAGTCTCGCTTTCGGGCGTTCTTTATTGCATACGGCTTTCCGGTTCCGGAGTTGCAGGTGGAGTTTCGCGATCTGCTCGATTCGAGCCAGGTGTTTCGGGTCGATTATTTCTGGAGGCTCGAGGACGGGACATGTGTCATCGGCGAGCTCGACGGAGGGCCGGGAGTCGGTCGACCCGTTCGTGGCAGAGCGTCAGCGGGAATCTCATCTGACAATGCTCGGGCATAAGGTGCTGAGGTTCACGTTTGATGAGCTCAAGAACCCGGGGAAGCTGGTTGAAAAGATGAGGCTAGCAGGTATTCCGCAGCGGGCCGATTTGGCTGAGGAGTGGAGACGTCGGTGGTATGGGCGTTGAGGGGTGCAACTGACACGGATATGGTTGTTCCTGCCGGGTTTGTCTCGATCTGTAACAACAAGGGGCCGTTTGGCCTCGTAACTGTTACAGATCAAGACAAAAGGTTGGCTACCGCTAAAAGATCTCAATCTGTAACGTCTAGAGGCCGAAAACCTGTCTACTTGTTACAGATTTAGACGTTTGACGATGGGGCCGGAGAATGTCTCGATCTGTAACATCTAACGGCCAAAAATCGACCCAACTGTTACAGGTTGAGACAAAGGTTGGACGCGGTGCCGAAAGATCTCGATCTGTAACATTTGGAAGGTTAAAGACGGTCTATCTGTTACAGATCAAGACGTTTTGCTGGAACGACCGAAGCATCGCTGCACTGGTCTGTTCATCCTCACGCCCCTCTCTTCCTCCCGTTAGCCGATATGTTCGCAGTAACCCTGTCGCGCTGGGTGATAATGGACAAATGTTCAAGTTAATCGTGAGGGAGGAGCTCGATATGGCGTCTGCCGATCGTCCCACGTTGTTTATCAATGCGACCGTCTTGGATGGTTCGGAACATATGGAGCCGCAGCTCGACATGGCCGTGGCCGTTGAGCGCGGTCTCATCACGTGGATGGGGCCGAGTGCCGTGGCGCAGGCGCCTGCAGGTGCCGAGGCCATCGACCTGGCAGGGGCGTATCTCATGCCAGGCCTCATCAATATGCATGTGCATCTATGCGGCTCGGGCAAGCCGGTTTCGGCGGGCGATGCGGGCGCGCTGATGAAGAAGCTCGATAATCCCGTGGGGCGCGCCATCGTGCGCCACATTCTTAAGGGCAGCGCCCAACAACAGCTGGCAAGTGGCGTGACCACGGTGCGCGGCGCGGGCGACCCGCTGTTTGCCGATCTTGCCGTGCGCGATGCTATCGATGCCGGAAAGTATCAGGGTCCTCGCCTGGTAGCGCCGGGAACGGGCGTCACGGTGCCGGGCGGCCATGGTGCAGGCTTGTTCGCCCAGGTGGCCAATAGTCCCGCCGAGGCAGCCGAACAGGTGCGCGACCTGTATGCGCGCGGTGCCGACGTCATTAAGCTGTTCGTAACGGGCGGCGTGTTCGACGCGACCGAGGTGGGC
>CALLRY010000027.1:0-9364 GCA_938014285.1 uncultured Collinsella sp.
AAGCGCCGCGGGCAGATGTAAAAGCGAGCCGGGCGTTGGATATCGGCTGGTGTCCAACGCCCGGTTTCATGGGCAGGGAGATCGGTGTGAGAACAAAGGCCATTATCGTTGCGCTTCTGGTGTGCCTTTCGGCACCTCAACTTGGATGTGCCGGCGTTGCAAAGCAAGGGAGCGGCTCTACGGAAAGGGCCGCCACAGCGGTAAAGAATAAAGACAAAAAGAAGCCGAGCGAAGAAAAGGCGACGCAAACCTCTGGAGCCAAGACCGAGGAGAAGAAAGAATCCGACGGCAAGGACCAGAAGTCCGATGACTCCAAGAAGGAGGATAACAAGTCCTCCGACTCGTCGAAGTCGGACAGCAAGGGCGATTCCTCCCGGTCCAAACAGAATTCCGGCAATTCGCAGGGTTCCGGCAGCACTAGCTCTTCTTCCAACAGCGGTAGCCAGAAGAAGTGGGTTGCCGAGCAGGGCCACTGGGAGACCGATTACAGCCAGGTCTGGGTGCCGAATGTGGTATATACGCGTCATGAACGTTACATTTGTAGTGCATGCGGTGCATCTTTCGATTCTATAGCCGCTTGGTCAGCTCATAGTGACGCAATGTGGGAACAAGGTCGAGACCATGGGGCATATATCAATGATTCGTATACTACCTCTGAGGACCAGGGACATTATGAACAGAAGGCTACGGGGCAGCATTGGGTCGTCGATGTAGCCGGTCATTGGGAGTAATGGGCATCGTTCCTCTCCTCTTACATTCGGTAAATGTTTATTTATTTGTGGGCGGCCGGTTCGGCCGCCTTTTTAGACGCCCAGTCTGGGAGCAAGCGATAGGAAAGCAATCAAACGAGAGGCCGTTCCAAAAGAATCCGGCGGTGCCGGATGCTTCGGGCAAAACCTTCCGCAAATCGGTAAGGTCTTCCATCAACTTGCTCCAGCCCTCGCCCGGAGTCCGCTGCGCGGGACTCATCGGCGAGACGTTCGCCATCGTCGGCACCGTCCTCGTGGCAGCCGGCGTCTTCCCCGATCAAAAGAAGCGCCGCGAGCAGATGTAGGACAAATCGCATAACGACTCGGAAAGGGGAATCCCGCAAAAGAGATTCCCCTTTTGCGTTTCGCCCGACACGGGTCGTTGAGGCAGCTTCAGCTTACGGGCTGCGGATTAAACCGATCTACAGCTGTGACTATATGTCTGTGAGCACATGTTAGCCTGGTCTTATGGTCACATATTTTTAAGAGCGCCTATGTTTTACCGACCGTTTGTCAGTGCTTATTGAACAACCAGTCGAACCCGAGCTTACCGAGAGTCTGGCGCATCTGGCCGGTCTGAAACTCGGTATGGGTCCCGTCGGGGCCAATGACCGTGTTCATACCACCGGCTCACGGAACGACCGTCTTGGTCTCACCGGTCGTGAGGTCGATTCTCATGTTGCCGACCTGGTTCTCGACGTGCATCTGTCCGTCGCTGCCAAGTACGTTCTGGAGCATGTCCGCCTCCTTGAAATCGTCTTCTTGCCGACAGTATGCCCGAAACGAAAAGGGACGCAGCATGAGTTGAATCTATAATTCTTCTATAAGGTTTCTAGGGGTTTTCTAGAAGAATTATAGAAATAAATTGTTGGCTTCCAGGTGTTGAGGCGTTTGGATTTGGCTATCTTCCTGCGGTAATACCGGTTAATAGACGAATTTTCAGGGTCTTTAGGTTAATAGTCGCTAATAGTCGGGTGCATGGGCACTATTAGGAACTATTAGGTTGAATGCGAGCGATACACTTTGGATGGCGGCGCGGTGGGCGCCTGGTCATTTCCTTCCACCTTAATCTGCTTGTCTGCCGCGCCGTCGCTTCTCAAATAGCTAGGCCAAATCGAAGAACGCGCGGGGCGCCGGTGATCAACCCGAGAATGCCGATGGCACGGATAAGGCGGGGATGGCGGCCGAAGTCGTTCGGCCATACGGTAAGGACCGTTGCAAAACTGAGGTGGCCCAGAAGTGCAAACACTTGCCAAAAGCCAGTCACCACAACCCCCTCCCTCTCCCAACTGAGTCTTCATTTATCGTATCAAGGCGCAAACCAGAAAGGTACGCGTGATCGTGATTGTATCTAGAAATCTTCTAGAAAGTTCCTATAAAACTTCTAGAGTATTTCTAGATTTGCAGGGATTCATGGGTTATGGAGCGTTGCGGTGCGGTAAAATGAATCTAGAAGGTTTCTAGAAATGTTCTAGAAGAACTATGGAGAGGACCGGTGCAAAAATGATCGTTTCGCTGATCAATCTGAAGGGCGGTGTGGGCAAGACGACGAGCTGCATCGCGCTCGCGACGGCCGCCGCTCGCGACGGCAAGGAAGTCGTCGTACTCGACGCGGACCCGCAAGGATCGGCCACCTTCTGGGCCGATAACGCCGAGGACAACGGCGAGGAACTTCCCTTCGCCGTCGACGCCGCGAACCCCGCAACCGTCAAACGGGCGGCGAAGAAGTTCAAAGGCGATCCGAGCCGCTGGGCCTTCATCGATTGCCCACCCAATGGGGCCATCTTGGACGCGGCGCAGGGCGCGTCGGACTTCGTCATCGTGCCGACCGGCACCGGCAACGCAGACCTCGTGAAAACGGCCGAGACCGTGAAAACGATGGAAGCGAACGGGAGGCCGTACGCCGTGCTTCTTACCCGCGTGCTGACGAACACCAACGGTTTCAAGGCTGCGCAGGAAAACCTTGCCGCCGGCGGTATTTCCTACTTCGACACGGCGATCCGCCAGAAGGAGGACCTGAAGGGCTACTTCGGGCTGCCGTTCGGATCGGCACTCTACGGATACGATGACGTCTATAGCGAGCTCAGGGAGGCCCTGAATGGCCGTTAAAAATAACTTCAATGCATTTGCCAACAACAACACCAAGCCGGCCAAAAAGCGCCTCATGGACAACCAGGACACCGCACACAAGGGTGATGCCGGGACCGACGAGCGCAAGATGATTACGTTTTACGTGTCGGCAAAGAAGCACGCAGCCCTGAAGGCCTACTGCAAGCAGGAGGGCAGGACGATGACAGCTGTGATGCAGAACGCTGTCGATGAGCTGCTTAAAGAGGCGGAAAACGAAGACCGATAGGTTAGTTTCGGAATCGATGAGAAAAGGAGCCGATATGACTCAAAGCGAGCAACGCAGGAAGCTCAGCGGCGACATCACCACGGAGCTCTGTGGGCTCAGCGGGCTTTCGCAGGTGATGAACACATCCGAAAACGAAACCCTGTTCGCGCTGGCCGACCTTCTCGGCCCAGCAGTAAACCGATTGCTCGGCCTGCTCGAAGAGAGCGACAATATTGATTCGTTCGCCATCCCAGAGGATGCCATCGAAGACTCGACGAAATCGGCCGAGAAGACGCGCGCCGAAATTTACGACAAGTTCGCCATCGAGCTTCATGGCCTAAAGGGCCTCGCAATGGCAATGGAGGAATCAGGGAGTGAAATCACGCTCGCTCTTTCAGACCTTCTAGGCCCAGCCGTAAACCGATTGCTCAATCTGATTGAAGAATTGGAACAAGCATCCTGATATCGCATTTCGCGAACATATCTTAATCAAACGTCAGTCAAGAAGAGCACCGGAAGGTGCTTTTTCTTTCTTGTAGGCTCTCAGATCCGATTTAAGGCATCGAAATAATGCAGTCTGAGGAATACAGCCGAATTGGTTCCAAAGTGTCAGATATTCGATTCTGTGGCCGTTTCCGTGGTCTAGACGTGAGGTCGACTGAATGTCGGAATGGATAGCAGCTGAAAAAGATGCCCTATCTGTAGTCACCTTACGATTGCAAAAAGACGTTCGTCTTTCAGTGAGTTTCAAGCGAGGGTTCTAGGCCACTTGTGGCCCTCTCTCTTAATTCTCAATTCTCTTTTCTCTACATATATAGGGACATGTACTCATGCAACGTTAACCCCTATTTATCACGTACTGATGCAACATAAATGTGTACTCATGCAACGCTATGTGCGTACTCATGCAACGTTATGTACTGATGCAACGTTGCATGAGTACGCGTTAAGGGGTTATGACAACGCATTCAACCGTGAAGAAATATATTTGAACATCGTGATATATACGGATATACTATTTGCAATGTAAATTCGGCCAGAAAGGTATTTGAGATGGAATCCAAGAAGGACGCAACTCCGTCCAAGAAGCGCGTGTTGCTCACCCTTCCCGTTGAGCTCGTGGATTATCTTACCGAGGTTACCGAGCAGACCGGAATGAACAAGTCCGGGTATATCGGCGTGCTTTTGCGCAACCAGATGCTTCATGAGCGCGAGGATCGGGCTGGCGATGAGGAAAAATAGGCAGAAAAAAAGACTCGCAGCCGCCAAGCAAATGAGTCTTTCTTTCCGACGTGATATCGATTTGTCAAGGACATCATACCATAGTACTTTCGGTTCTACCGCTGGTTTTTGTGGATGTACCTTGGCAGATGATGCTGTCGGCTAGAGGTCGTGATAATCATGACCAGCTTGGCCAACGCTCTGGCTGCCGCCGTCGGCAGTCAATCTGAAAAATCGAATGATGCCCCTGCGCCGTTCGTGTTCCAAACCGAGCTTTCGGTTGGTGGAGGCAATCTGGGTACTTCCGCTGCAGCGCCTGTGCTGCAGCGCCCCGTCGCAACCCGTGAGCTCAAGGACTATCCATGGCTTCTCGTGCGCCTCGGTCTCGTTTCGGTGGTTGGCAAGACGATGCCGAATGGGCGCAAATGCTCGGTCGGAACCGTTATCCTGCTCTCGCATATCGGATCTGGTCTTTCCGAGCTTCGTGAGTCAACGGCCGTCGAACTTGATATCGATCGGTGCCGAGTGAGTACAACCATCAACGAGATGGTTGGTTGGGGATGGGTCGTGCGCTCGGAAAGCGGGGCTCTTTCGGTTGACTTTGATGAAATCGGTAACTTTGTCGGCATGTCCAAAAGCGAATTGATTAGCGGTCAGTTCCTTCACGTGCCGCGATTCATGCTTGCAAGTGATGCGTTCCACGATGCAGCCTGTGTCGTGTTCGGCGACCTCGTGTCCCAAAGTCTGCTGGACCACCCCCGCGGCGCGATGAAGAACCCGGAGCTGGCAGAGCTCCTGGGTATTTCCGTCTCCGCGCTCCAAAAGGCTAGGAAGCATCTTGCCGAGCAAGGTTTCATTGAGCTCAAGAAGCAGGGAAAGCAGGTCGTGCCGGAAATCGCGTCGGGGGCCGCTGTTGCTGCGGTCCGTCTCGAAGATGACCGCATACGAGCACTGGAAGCGATTCTCAAGAAGTCGAGAAAGAGAAACAAGTAAATGCGCACTGATGCAACGTTGCATCAGTGCGCATTAAGGGATAAATCTAGATATTTTCTAGAAAATATCTAGAAAATAGCAAATTATTCAACTGCGTATTCATGCAACGTTGCATTGGTACGCAGTAGGAAGGCCAAATATGCCGTTACCAACGAAACTCCCGTCCAACATCGAAGCAGAAAAGAAAGTGCTGGCCGCCGCCATGACGAACCGCGTTTCACGCGTGGAAATCGTGGCAAGTTGCACGGAGTCAGATTTTTTCTCTCCGTCGAACAGGACGATCTTCAAGGCGATTTGCGATCTTGATGCGAAGGGTATCGGGGCCGACTGCGTCTCCGTCATCGATGGGCTTCGGAGCAGCGGAAAGCTCGCTGCCGTCGGTGGCGAGGCATACGTCATCGAACTCATCTCGGACGACTTTGCTCAGGCGTCGTATGAGCACTACGTTGACATCCTGCGACGTGACACCGCTCGCCGTAATGTCATCGCCGCGACCGCTGAAGTAACGTCGCTAACCAATAACCCGCCGATAGACACCGCGGAATACATCTCCGCAGTCCAGGACACCTTTCTCGCCGCGACCGAGCAATCCGTCCCAAGCGATTACAAGAGCATGGAAAGCGCTTTACGCCTCGTCCTCGATTCCGCCGAGGCGACCAGGACGGGCGGAGCGACGGACCATGTCAAAACTGGATTCTCCAAGCTCGATGAGCTTATCGGTTCGTTCGAGCCTGGACAGCTCATCGTCCTCGGCGCTCGGCCAGCGGTCGGTAAGAGTGCTTTCGCAATCAATCTGGCAACATCGATCGCAAGCGTTGGTACGAAGGTATGCCTCTTCTCGCTGGAGATGACTGCTACCGAAATAGGACAGCGCATACTCGCGAGCGCGTCGGCCGGCGCTTCAAGCGGCTTGACCATCGGAGCCATCAGGGATGGGCTTATCAAGGAGGGCGACCGCGCCCTGGCTGAGAACATCGTGGCATCCGTGAGTGCTCTGCCAATCGACATCGACGACACGCCCGGAACGACCGTCGCGTCCATTCGCGCCAAGGCGAGGCGCATGCTTCGCGGGCAAGGAAAGGGAATCATCATCGTCGACTACCTGCAGCTGGTTGATGATCCCAAGGGAAGCAAGTTCGAGAGCAGGAACGTTCAGATCGGCAAGATCTCCCGTTCGCTCAAGATCCTCGCAAAGGAGCTTAACGTTCCCGTCATTGCGTTATCCCAGCTTTCTCGGCAGGTTGAGAATCGCGTCGGAAAAGTGCCCCAGTTGTCTGATCTTCGCGACTCCGGCTCGATCGAACAGGACGCCGATATCGTTATGTTCTTGGACCGTTCAGCCGACGATCGAGAGGCGAACATGGATGGACGTCCGGCCAAGGGCATCGCGAATGTCATCGTTGCTAAAAACCGAATGGGGGCGACCGGGACTGTTGAGTTCGTCTTCAAGCCGGAGTACTGCCGGTTCTACGTTGCCGCAAGAAACGTAGCGCGATAATGCGGTGTATTGTGTACTCATGCAACGTTGCATGAGTACGCTTTTGCCCAATTTCTAGAAGATCTATCGCAATAGATGGATTGAAAAAGGGGGATCCATATGTATGGACCGGTGAGCAAGGACGGGCCGTCGATGGAGTTTGGCGAGGTCGGCGAGGAGATCAAAGATGAGGCACGGCGCCGGGTGGTGGAAGAAATCGTCGCAAAGCTCAAGGTCGATGCCGACGATGTCGCCGAGATCACTGGAACCCCGGTCGAGGAGATTGATCCTTTCTGGAGCAAAGAGAACCAGAAACACCTAGAGGTAGCTGCAGAAAGGCTTGATTCCGGTAAGGGAGAGATGCACGAGCTCATCCCTTTAAATGACTGAAGCCGCCCCTACTAGGGCGGCTTCAGCTGCTGGGAGAAAACCCCAAACTGTTTCCATCCGCGCAGGGCGCCGGCTCTGCCAAGCCTATAAGCGCTCCCGTGCGCTATATACATCCTACATTCTTATAGGCTTTCTTTTAGTACGAGCTTCATAGTTCAACCTGCAATTGTCCCAATGAATTACCTGCAATTGTCCCAATGAATTACCTACAATTGTCCCAACGCAGCAGATAAACAGTATAATTTCTCTGTTTAAGAAGTGGGGTGCACTAGTGAATAGATATATAGACCGATGCGTCGATCGGCTGATCGAACGAGACCTCGTCATTTTCGGCGCGGTACTTGTTCAGGGACCGAAATGGTGCGGGAAGACGACGACGGCGCACCGCTTTGCGGAGTCATCGCTTTCTCTCTCCGATCCCGCTGGCGGCTTCGCGGCGCTTCAACTCGCTCGCCTCGACCCGGCTCAGGCGATAACCGGTGCGGCGCCGCGACTCATCGACGAGTGGCAGGAGGAGCCGAAGCTATGGGACGCAGTGCGTTTCGAGTGCGATGCGAGGGGAGGGGAACCAGGGCAGTTTATCCTTACCGGCTCGGCGACGCCGAACGATGCGGACCGACCGATGCACAGCGGCGTCGGGCGCATCTCCCGCCTGCGGATGGACACCATGACGCTTTCCGAACTTGGCGTCTCGTCTGGTGCGGTTTCGATCGGTGCGCTGTTTGCAGGCGATCCCGTTAAAACATCACTCGGGTCCATCGATGACATCAGCGGTGTTGCCGATATTCTCTGCCGCGGCGGTTGGCCTCAGGCGGTCGGTAGAACGACCGCCGAAGCGATGCGGATATCGGCTGCCTATATCGATGGCGTGTGCGAATCCGATGTCTCAAGAATCGACGGAGTGAGACGCGACCCGGAAAAGGTCAGGTCCCTGCTCTGCTCGCTCGCTCGCAACGAGTCGACTCTTTCCGGCACGAAAGCCATTGAAAGGGATCTGGACGGCGACATATCGAAGAACACAATTGCGAGTTACATGGACGCGCTGCGACGGATCAACATCGTCGACGACATCCCGGCGTGGCACCCGGCGCTCAGATCCCCGGTGAGGTTGCGCCAGGGCGCTAAGCGACATCTCGCGGACCCCTCGCTCGCCGTGGCGCTGCTCGGCGCGAATCCCAAGTCGTTGACGGCCGACCCGAAGACCCTCGGCCTGCTCTTCGAGTCCATCGTCCTGCACGATCTCAAGGTCTATGCGGCGGTCAACGACGCCTCCGTCTCGCATTACCACGACGCCGACGATCTGGAAGTCGATGCCATCGTCCACAGGCGCGACGGGTCATGGATCGCGGTCGAGGTCAAGCTGGGAAGCCCGCAGGTGCCGGAGGCATCCGAGAACCTGCTTCGCCTAGAGCGGAAGCTGGTCGAGCGCGGGGAAAGACCGCCTGCGGCTAAGCTCATCGTCATCGGGTTCGGGATACCTACCCACACGACGCCGGACGGCATCACCATCGCACCCATCGATACGATCGGCATCTAGCGCGCAGCGTATCGGCAGCCTCTCCTGCCATACCTTTCGGTACACGCGGGTGATTTGCAAGTACCGACTATTAGCTGTATCGTCCGCAAGTCCTGTCTAATAGTCACTAATGGTGACGGTCGGGCAACGAGTTCGGGCTATTAGCCTTAATGTCTCCTATCCTCGGCCTGCTTCTTCTTGCATTGAAGCCTGAACCAGGTTCAGTTGACATGGTTAAAAACGAGGGGCGACGCTTTTGCGTCACCCCTCGTCCCGGCCGGGTTGCTTTAGTTGTACACACGGTAGTTACACTTGAACTGGGTTATGTGTCCATAGTTGGGGCCGTACCAACCCGATGTATAGCTGATTACTTTTGCGCCTAGATATTCGTATCTCTTGTTGTAGCGAAGCTCACGGTAGGTCGTGTCGTACTCTGCTACGTAAAACGTGTCTCCAGAGAAGGCTTTGTACCGGTCTTTAACCGTCGAGCTCATGTACAGAGGTTCGACATCGCCTTTCTCCCCGTTGAGCGCATAGACGGGTGCCGCGATTCCGCATAAAGCCGTTGCCACGAGGATGGCGTAGACAGCCATGCGCGACGCATTGGACTCCAGCCGTTCAAATAGTTTCATGTCATTCACCTCCCTCGTATGTATCGAGGTATTCCTGCTTGAGCGTCTGCG
>CALLRY010000028.1:0-11884 GCA_938014285.1 uncultured Collinsella sp.
GGCCGCGCGGTCGAGGGCATGCGCGATGGGGGTGAGGTCCTCATCCTTGCAGCACGCGGCGATCTGCGCCACCGGGGTGACGGAGACGCGCTTGTTGACGATGGGGATACCGTACTCGCGCTCGAGGTTCTCGGCGGTCTCGACCAGGTGCTCAGCCGTGTGCGTCACGTGGTCGTAGATCTTCGTGCACATGCGGTCGAGGTTCTCGTCGCCGCAACCCATGAGCGAAACACCCATGGTGATGGTCCTGATGTCGAGGTTCTGCTCCTCAACCATGCCGCGGGTTTCCGCGATTTCTGCGGGCGTGATCGCCATCCTTGCGCTCCTATCTGCCAAAACGAGCATAGTCTTGTCTATTCTAACGTGCCGCACGTGCCAAGTGGCGCATGCGGCACGTTTTGGTGCTCGGTTGTTTCCGTTGTGTTACTGCCCAAAGACCTCTTCGGCGATGCGCGCGCTTTCGGCGGCGTCCTTGGCGTAGTAGTCCGCGCCGATCTGCTTGGCGTATTCGGGGGTGAGTACGGCGCCGCCTACGATGATCTTGACGCCCGGCACCTCAGTATGAAGCAGCTTGATGGTCTCCTCCATGGCCACGACGGTGGTAGTCATAAGCGCCGAGAGGCCGACGAGCTTAATGTCACGCTCCTTGACGGTCTTGAGCACCTCTTGCGGATCGACGTCGCGGCCCAGGTCAAAGACGGTGTAGCCGTAGTTGTCGAGCAGCATTTTGACGATGTTCTTGCCAATATCGTGGATGTCGCCCTTGACGGTGGCCACGCAGATCTTGCCCTTGTCGGCAATCTCGCCGGCGGGCATCAGGCGCTTGATGGTGTCGAAGCCCACGCGTGCGGCCTCGGCCGAGGCCATAAGCTGCGGCAAGAAGAACTTGCCCTGGTCAAAGAGGACGCCAACCTCGTCGAGGGCGGGGATAAAGTGATTGTTGATGAGGTCCATGGCGTCGTGGTCTGCCAGCAGACGCTCGGTCTCGGCAGCGATCTCGCCTTTGCGGCCCGAGACGACCATGCGACGAATCGGGTCGTCGTTGCCGTCGCTGCCGGCGGTGCCAGCGGCGGGCACGGTGTCGGTCGATGCGGCCTGAGCTGCTGCCGGGTTGGCGGCGATCTTATACGGATCGGTCCAGCCGGCGTAGCGCTCGATGTATCCGGTCGAGCCCTCGTCCTCAACGCTCAGGACGCGATAGCTGTAGACGGTATCCATAAAGCGCTTGGAGCCCGGGTTCATGATGGGGGCGTCCAGGCCCGCGCCGAAGGCGGCGGCCAAAAAGACCGAACCCAGCAGCGGGCGGGCAGGCAGGCCAAAGCTGATGTTCGACACGCCGAGCGCGCATTTGACGCCCAGACGCTCCTTGCACAGGGACATGGCGCGCAGGATCTGCTCGGCCTGGCGTTGATTGGTCGAGGCGGTCATGACCAGGCAGTCGATGAGGATGCGGTCCGGGTCGATGCCGTAACGGGCGGCCTCGGCCACGATGCGCTCGGCGATGGCGAAGCGGGCCTCGGCGGTATCGGGGATGCCGCCCTCGTCGAGCGTAAGGCCGACGACGTTGGTGCCGTAGTGGGCCACCAGCGGAAAGATCTCATCCATGATCTGTTGTTTGCCATTGACCGAGTTGATGATGGGCTTGCCGGCGTAGCGGCGCACGGCGGCCTCGACGGCTGCGGGGTCGGTGGAGTCGATCTGCAGCGGCAGCAGCGTGGAGCCCTGGAGCTGCTCGGTCGCCTGTTGGATGATCTTGACCTCGTCGATCTCGGGCAGGCCCACGTTGACGTCCAGGATGTCGGCGCCCTGCTCCTGCTGGCTGATGCCCTGACTCACGACGTAGTCCAGGTCGCCGTCGCGCAGGGCCTGCTGCAGGCGCTTTTTGCCGGTGGGGTTGATGCGCTCGCCGATGACGGCGATCTTGTGGCCGTCGCAGGGGAGGTCCACGACCGTCTGGGCGCTCGTGACCGACATGCTGGACTTGCGGTGGCGCGGGCTGGGCGTGTGGTTGTCGATAAGCGTGCGCAAGGCCGCCATGTGCGCCGGCGTGGTGCCGCAGCAACCGCCCACGACGCTCACGCCGTCCTCGATCATGCCGGCGACGGCCTCGGCGTATTCGGGGACTTGGATATCAAAGACGGTGTTGCCGTCGTCGTCCACATGGGGAAGTCCCGCGTTGGCCTGCACCATAACAGGCTTGTCGGTAACGGTGAGCATACGTGCGGCGAGTCCCCGGAGCTCGGCCGGTCCTTGGCTGCAGTTGATGCCCAAAACGTCGGCGCCGATGGCATCGAGCGTGATGGCGGCCACCTCGGGACTCGTTCCCAGGAAGGTGCGACCGTCTTCCTCAAAGGTCATGGTGGCAAAGACGGGCAGGTCGGAGTTCTCGCGGCAGGCGAGGACCGCCGCCTTGATCTCGGCAAGGTCGGTCATGGTCTCGATAATAAAGAGGTCCACGCCCGCATCGACGCCGGCGCGCACTTCCTCGGCAAAGAGGTCATAGGCCTCGTCGAAGCTGAGGGTACCCAAGGGGCGAAGCAGTGCGCCGATGGGGCCGATGTCACCGGCGACGTAGCGGGCGCCGGCCGCGCGGGCACAGGTGACGGCCGCGGCAAAGACGTCTGCCACGGTGGCGGCACCGTCGAGCTTGTGGGCGTTGGCGCCAAAGGTGTTGGCGGTAATCACGTCGCAGCCGGCCTCGACATATTGACGTTGGATATCAGTGATAACCTGGGGCTCCTCAAAGTTGAGCAGCTCGGGCAGGGCGCCCGCCTTCATGCCGGCGGCCTGCAACATGGTGCCCATGCCGCCGTCGAACAGCAGGTGTCCCGTGCCCTCGATGGCCGCACGCAGGCGATCGTCCTTAATGCGCAGATCGTCGATCGTGCGCGTCTTGTACGTGGCACCGTTGCGACGTGCAGCATCAACGGGTGCTGCCAATGCAGTGCCGTCAGAATCATGAGTGATAAGCGGAGTAAACATCGGGGGCTCCTAATGGCTGGAATAGCAGGTGGTGTGGGCGGCGCGGAAGCGGCAGTTCTCGCGCATGCGGCAGATATTGCAGGTGGGGCGGGTCTGGGCGTCGTGGACCTCGCCGTCAAACAGGCCGATCACCGCGGTCACGCTTTTGGTGGGCATGAGCAGGCTGGTGGGCGTGACGGTCAGGCCGATGAGCCGCGTGGCGTTGAGCGCATTGACGATCGAGCGCTGGGCCGAGAGCGGGCAGTCGCCATAGCCGGGACTAAAGCGCCAGTTGCCGGCGAGCCCATGAACGGCGGCGTCCGTCTTGACCTGCTGGTCCATTTGCTCAACGGCGGCTTCCACGTAAGCGGAGCACGCGGCGTCGAGCACGGCGCCCTCCAGGGGATGTTGGGCTCCCGTGGTGCGCAGGCGACGCTCGGCGTCCATGCCGAGGGTGCATGCCATGAGCGCGGCAAAGCGGGCATCTTTGAGATGTCGATAGATATCGCGACCTCGCAGCTCAACGTTGGTGCCAACCAGACGGATGCTGGGCTCGCCCTGTTCGTCCACGCCCGTGGCATCGACGGCAAATACGCGGCGCACGCCACGGGGCTCAATGTCCAATTCCAGGCGTTCAACGACAAGCTCAATACGTCGTGACAGTTCGGGCTCAATCTGCTGGCCGCCGTAACCCAGATACCGCAGCATCTCGGCACGGTCGACACGGGGATGGTGCGCAGCATCGACACGGTAAAGCGCCGGCGACGCAAGGTCGGCCGGCACTTCAACAACGGTTATATCGGCGTGCGGTTTTTCCATTACCCCAGGCGCTCCATAATGGTCGCGGCGATTGCAGGACGGTTCATAGTGTACAGGTGCAGACCGTCGACACCGTGCTCCTTGAGGTCGCAAAGCTGATGGGCGGCATAATCTACACCGGCTGCCTGCAGGCTCTCGGGGTCGTTCTCGTACTTGGCGAGAATCTTGATGACGGGGGAGGGCAGCGACGCGCCGCACATAAAGACCATGCGGCTGATCTGCGACTTACCCATAAACGGCATGATGCCCGCGGTAATGGGCACGGTGATGCCGGCCTTGTCGGCAAGCTCGCGAAAACGGTAGAAGCACTCGTTATCAAAAAAGAGCTGCGTCACAAAGAAGCTCGCGCCGGCGTCCTGTTTTTGCTTGAGGTGCTCGACCGAGAGGTTGAGATCCTCGCAGGCAATGTGGCCCTCGGGGTAGGCTGCGGCGCCCACGCAAAAGCCGGCGTCGACGAGCTCAGGGATGAGGTCGCGGGCGTAGGCGTAGTCCGAGGCGGGCTTGTCGTCCTCAGTCGCGCCAGCGGGAAGATCACCACGCAGGGCCAGGATGTTTTCAACGCCGGCGGTGCGATACTCGTCGATCTTGGCGGCGATGTCGGCGTGGGTGCGGCCCACGCAGGTGAGGTGCGCTACCGAGGGCGTATCGAATTCGCTCGAAATCATATGCGCGATGGGGGCGGTGGTGGCACCGTTACCCGAGCCGCCGGCCGAGCAGGTGACCGAGACAAAGCTCGGCGAAAGCTTGCATAGATTGCCTGCCACCTCGCGAGCCGTGTCGAGGGTAAGCTCGCCCTTGGGCGGGAACATCTCAAACGAAACGGGTGCGGTGCCCTGGGATGCTGCCTGCTTAAAAACCTCGTCGACGCGCATATCGTGCTCCTTTAGATACGTAATAGTGTGATGTGTTGTAAGGATTCTACAGCACCACTGTGCCACGGTGGAGTTTCACTCGCTATTTGAGGATACCAATCAAAGATGCCTTGCTATCGGCTTTCTCTATAACAGAGCGGCTAATCTAGGCACGGACTATAAAGACTGGTATCTGATACAAAATACCAGTTAATAGAGCCCCATCCCAAATTGACCGCCCTTAAACCATGGGGAGAGGTCTGCTATTTATACAGTTGATTGGCTGTTGAGGGTGGCAACGCCGCCTCGATAGGGTAACCTCATTGATTGGTTTCGCGACAGCAACATAACGGTAATGTCGCGGAAACACGGCGAGTCTAAGCTATGACTCGTTCGTTAGTAATCAACACCGCTTCTCACGCGGTGCCGATACGAAGGGAGTTCCGTATGGCCGATCTTACTGACCGCTTCGGGACCATGGTGTTCTCTGAGGAAGTCATGAAGGACTACCTCCCCAAGGACATTTGGAAGCGCCTTGCTGCAACCCTCGAGGGCGGTGAGCCGCTCGACCTGGATGTGGCCAACGCCGTTGCCCATGCCATGAAGGTCTGGGCCATCTCCAAGGGCGCGACGCACTACGCACATTGGTTCCAGCCTCTTTCGGGCATTACTTCCGAGAAGCACGACAGCTTCCTGGAGCCCAACCACGACGGCACCGCCATTACCAAGTTTACGGGCAAGAACCTCATCCAGGGCGAGCCGGACGCCTCCAGCTTCCCCAACGGCGGCCTGCGCGCCACCTTCGAGGCCCGTGGCTACACCGCTTGGGATCCCACCAGCCCCGCCTTTATCAAGGACGATGTCCTGTGCATCCCCACGGCTTTCTGCTCCTACACGGGCGAGGCCCTGGACAAGAAGACCCCGCTGCTGCGTTCCATGACCGCGCTCTCGCGTGAGTCTAAGCGCGTTTTGGCGCTGTTCGGTAAGACCCCCAAGAAGGTCGTTCCTTCCGTGGGCGACGAGCAGGAGTACTTCCTGATCAAGAAGGACGCTTACCGCAAGCGCAAGGACCTGGTCATCACCGGCCGCACCCTCTTTGGCGCCGCTCCCTGCAAGGGCCAGGAGCTCGAGGAGCACTACTTTGGCGCTATCCGCCCCACCGTCTCGGCCTACATGAAGGACCTGGACGATGAGCTGTGGGCGCTTGGCATTCCCGCCAAGACCAAGCACAACGAGGTCGCACCCTGCCAGCATGAGCTCGCCCCCGTCTACGGCGAGGTCAACGAGGCCATCGACCAGAACCTGGTCATGATGGAGAAGATGAAGCTCATCGCCTCCCGCCACGACTTGGTCTGCCTGCTGCACGAGAAGCCCTTTGAGGGCATCAATGGTTCGGGCAAGCACAACAACTGGTCGCTTGGCACCGAGTCCGAGAACCTGCTCGATCCGGGCGACACCCCGCTCGACAACCTGCAGTTCATCGTCTTCCTCACCGCGGTGATCGAGGCCGTCGATAACTATCAGGAGCTCCTGCGTGCCTCTGTTGCCTCGGCCGGCAACGACCATCGTCTGGGCGCCAACGAGGCTCCTCCGGCGATTATGTCCATCTTCCTGGGCGACCAGCTTACCGAGGTCGTCGAGAAGATCATCGATGGCAAGGCTTCCGTCCATGCCACGCGCGGCGTGCTCGACCTGGGCGCCGATACCCTGCCCAAGCTGATGCAGGACAACACCGACCGCAACCGCACCTCCCCGTTCGCCTTCACCGGCAACAAGTTCGAGTTCCGTGCCTGCGGCTCCGAGCAGAACGTCTCCGACTCCAACCTGGTGCTCGATGCCGCCGTGGCCAAGTCGCTCAAGTCCTTCGCCGACGCACTTGAGGGTACGCCCGAGGATGAGTTCCAGGATGCCGCGCTCGAGTACTGCAAGAAGGTGTTGACCGATCACCAGCGCATCCTGTTCTCCGGCGACGGTTACTCCGACGAGTGGCCCATTGAGGCCGAGAAGCGCGGCCTTGCCAACAACAAGACCACGGCCGATGCCCTGCCCGCCTTTGTTTCCGATAAGGCTATCGCGCTCTTCGAGGAGACGGGTGTCCTGACCAAGGCCGAGGCTCAGTGCCGCTACGACTGCAAGCTCGAGAAGTACAACAAGCTCATGAACATCGAGGCTACCACGATGGTTCGCGAGGCGCGTCGTACCTATCGCCCGGTCATTACCGCCTATGCCACCAAGGTCGCTAAGGGCCTTGAGACTATTCGTGCCGCCGGTGCCGAGGCCGCCATGCAGTGCGAGCAGAACACGCTCAACAAGCTCTGCAACGGTATCACCACCATCAACGACTCCATCAAGGCGCTCGACGCCGTGCATCAGAAGGCCGAAGCCCTCGATGGTCAGGAGCAGGCCAATGTGTATGCACACGAGGTCGTTCCCGCTATGGATACGCTGCGCGCCGCCGTGGACGCCATGGAAGAGATCGTGGCAGCCGACTATTGGCCGGTCCCGACCTACGACGACATCCTGTTCTACGTGTAGAGCGTAACTGACATATCGTCACGGCATTGAGCCGGGGTCCGCATCGTGCGGGCCCCGGTTTTTGTTTGCGAAGGACGCTTTGAAGCCCGTTTTGCCGCCGACTTGCCTAGGTATAAAGGGTTGTGGACAAAAAACGTCAAATATGAGTACTGTCACAAGTCCTGTAGCATTATTTATTTGCAAAATATGTAGTGTTACGCAACATATGTACAAGTACTTAGCCGATAAACGTCTGCAATTCTTCCGCCGTAGGACGCCTGACGTCTAAATCGACTTCTAAAGGCATGAAATCGCTGTTACTAAAATGGTAACAGTACTCATATTTGCTATTTTTTGCCCACAGGCCCTTGGACGACAGTGTGATTTAATGCCCTCGGGGTTCGAATCCCGGCGTTGGGGAAGAAAAAAGCCCGTCGCCGCGAGGGCAACGGGCTTCTCGATTTAAATGGTGCCCCCAGCGGGATGTCCGCGTGCGGCTGACGCCGCCCGCTTTCGCCGCGTCGCTTCGCTCCTTGCGTGCTACGCTGGAAAACGCTTGCGCGTTTCCTCAGCTCCGCACCCTGTCGGGTTCGAATCCCGGCGCATGGGTAGCAAAAAGCCCGCTATCGAATTGGTAACGGGCTTCTCAGATTCTGTGGTGCCCCCAGCGGGATTCGAACCCGCGATATCCACCTTGAAAGGGTGGCGTCCTTGGCCGCTAGACGATGGGGACAGTGGGAAAGAGTATAGCAGACTTTTTTAGCCGTTCACATATCGTTGGCAAACTGAAAAACCACCACAAAGGAGTAGACTTCTATTCCGATTTTCAAATATCTCAATCTGTAACATCTGGGCGGGCAAATCGGCTCTATCTGTTACAGATTGAGACAAAAGGCAGGCGTCGGGACGAACATCTCATTCTGTAACAGTAAGACGACTTTTAACGGTCTAGATGTTACAGATTGAGACAAACCGCTGGGATGGGTCAAAACCACCACAAAGGTGCCTGTCCCCTTTGTGGTGGTGGGGTGCTAGGGGAGGAGCTTCATGGCTGCGTCGTGGGCGGCGCGCTCGTAGGTGTCGTCGAGGGGCTTGAGCGGCAGCAGGGCTGTGGCCTGGGCGTCGCCACGGCGCTCGAGGGCGTGGGTAATGAGCCAGTCGGCGAGTTCGGGGTTCTTGGGCAGTGCCGGTCCGTGCAGGTACGTGCCGATGACGCCCTTGTAGATGAGGCCCTCAAGACCATCATCGCCGTTGTTGCCGGTGCCCGTGACGACGGACGTTCCGAGCGGCGTGGCATCGGCGTCCAAAAGCGTGCGGCCGCCATGGTTCTCGAATCCCACAAAGGGCTCGGGTGCCAGGTCGGTTTTGACGGCTACGTTGCCGATCAGGCGGTCGGAGCCGCGTACGGTTTCGGCGGCAATGACCCCCAGACCCTCAATGCGATTCTCACCCATATAGTACGAACGGCCGAGCAGCTGATAGCTGCCGCAGATGGCGAGCAGCGAACCGCCATCCTCAACATAGGATGCGACCTTGTCTTTTTGAGCGAGCAGCTCGTTTGCCACGGCTAGCTGGTCGCGGTCGGAGCCGCCACCCATCATGACGATATCGGCATCGGTGAGATCGAGTGATTCGCCCATACGGACCTCGTCCACGCGCACGGGAATGCCACGCCAGGTGCAGCGGCGCTCGAGGGCGATGACGTTGCCGCCGTCGCCGTAGAGGTTAAGGGCATCGGGATACAGGTATACGATGCGCAGCGGGCGCGAAAGCTCGACTGGCGCGATGCCGACGGGGACGGCACTGCCATCGGCACACGTTGCAGCGCGGGCAGCAACCGTGGCTGCATCGGCACCCTTCAGCCCGTCGAGTTCTTTGACCAGCGGCGGGAAGGCCGTGTAGTTGGCGACGGCGTAGAAGGTGTCATCGGCGGCCTCGTCTGCCACGGCGCCAATTGCCTGCGCGACGTCCGAGATAATCGCGGCATCGATGCCGGCGTACTTGAGGCGCACCTGCATGTCGTGTGCGCGCGTGCCGCCGGCAAAGGCGACAAGACCCGGCGTGTCGGCGATGCGCTCAAAGTCGACGTCGTAGATCCACGAAACATCGTGGCCGTCGGCGTCGTTGTCGTTAAGGAAGAAAGCGCAGAGTCTGCCGCCCGCCGTCTTAATGGATTGGATCTGTCGATCAAAGCCCACGGGATTCTTGGCCAGGTTTGCCTCGACGGTGCGACCGGCAATATCCCAGCGGCCCATGCGTCCGCCGGCGGGCACGTAGGCATCGAGCGTGGGCTGCAAGTGCGCCGTATCCACGCCTAACTCATGTGCGGCAAAGAATGCGGCGGCAACGTTGTAGACCATGTACAGGCCGTTGTAGCGCGTGGCGATGTGTGCGGCTGACGCGCTGGAATCAGATCCAAACACCAGGTCAAAACCATAGCCGTCGCGACTGAGCTTTACATTCGTTACGCGGCGGACCAGTGCGGGGCGTGCCCAGCCGCACGAGGGGCAATGGTATGCGCCGAGCTGTCCGTACTGCACATAGTCGTACTCCAGCGGCGCGTTGCACTGCGAGCAAAAACGCGAGTCGCTAATGCGATCGGACTCGGTGCCCGTAGCGCCGTCGATGCCAAAGGCGATGCTTGCATTGGGAACGCGCGCGGCGATCGAGGCACACAGCGGGTCGTCGGCGTTGTAGATAAGCGTCGTTGCCGGCGAAAGCTCCAACGCGTGGGCGATGACGTCCTGGGTGTGGTCGATCTCGCCGTAGCGGTCCAGCTGGTCGCGGAACAGGTTGAGCAGCACGAAGTGCGTCGGCTTGAGCTTGGGCAGGACGCGCACCGTGTAGAGCTCGTCGCACTCAAAGACGCCTACGCGCTTGCTGCTGGCGGTTCGCTTAAGGTTGCCACGCGCCTCGAGCAGGGCACCAACCACGCCCGGCTCCATGTTGTTTCCGGCACGGTTGCATACCACGGTGGCGCCGCTGGCGGCAACGGCGTCGGCAATGAGATTGGAGGTGGTGGTCTTGCCGTTGGTGCCGGTGATCACCACGCTGCGGTCGACAAGGCCCGCGAGGTCGCTTAACAGCTCGGGGTTGATCTTCATGGCGATGCGGCCGGGGAGTACGCCGCCCTGGCGCTTGAGGACGGAGCGCAGTCCCCAGCGAGCGATATCGCTCGAGGTGCAGGCAAGAGATGAGCGGAGGTTCATGAAACCGTTCCTAACGTAAACGACATGGTCGGGTCGAGTGCGTCACTAAAATCCGTAGCGGCGCGCAAATTCCTGGGCAAGCTGCGACACGTCTTCGCAGGCATTGGCCCAGGGGGCAAAGTCAGGAGTGTCCGAGATAATGCCGTCCGCTTCCCAAACGGCCTGATGCGAAAGGTCCCAGGGGTCGTGCGGTTCGGGCCGGCAGGGAAGGTACGGTGTCTGATACATGGGGTTCAGCAAAAAGAACGCGCCGCCTTCGCAGCGGTTGGCAAACTCGCGCAGCGCGCGTGTCGCTGGGCGCATCTTGTTCGTTTTGAACAGCAGGATCGTGCGGGCGAGCAGGTACCAGGGGGAGTCCTCGAGGACATCGGCCCCCATCTGCTCCTCGAGCTGGTGGGCTAGGGCAAAAAAGCCGTCCTCGTCTTCCAGACGAGCGAGGGCGAGTAGCACGGTGCCTGCAGCTCGGGTGGGATAGCCTTCCGCCTTAAGAACACGGCGAGAATAGTTGGCGGCAGCACGGTAGCGAGCGCTCGCCATGCACAGCTGCGAGATGGCCTCGAGCGTGTGGAGCCACCCGATAAGAGCCGGCTCGCTTACGGTGAGATCGGCTGCCGTCACGCCGTCCGTCAAAACCTTGTTGGCCCAGTAGTGCGGGGCCTCCATGTCGAACCCGGGCACGCTTTGCTGCAAGTAATCGGCCGTGGTCGCCTCGAACTTCATCAGATCGCCCAGGCAGGCATCGACGGGCGTGTCCGCCAGGATGATGGCGAGCAACTGGGCATCGACGGCCAGCGCATCGACACGAACAATCTTGAGCAGCTCATCGCGCATATCGTCGAACAGGCGGTTGCGCGTCTGCTCAAACTCCTCGTCGCTGCCCATGTCCTCGATGCGATGGAGCTCGTCGAGCAGGTGGCGGTGGACGCCTGCATAGGACAGCAGTGCCTGGGCATGCTCGGTCTGCGCATACTTATGAGGGTTGACGCTCACGTCGTTATGGACAAGCTCGCGTGCTGCATCGGTGAGTTCGGGGTGCGACGCAAGGTAGGCGCGCTCCAGGTAGGCGGGGATGTAGACGCTCGGATCCATTAGAGGTCTCCTCCCTTAAACGGCAAGCCCTGCTCGGCCGCCCGCAGGATGCGCTCGTCGATCTGGGAGCGGACGATATCGTTGGTGGCGACCCAGGCAGCGAAGCTGGCGTTGTCGGGGGCGCCCAAGCCCTCCTGCAGTACCGGCGTCGCCTCGGACAGCGCAAGGACAAGCTCGTCGGTGGAGCCCACGCCCACGTTAACGCGGGCATAGACGCCATCGGGAAACTCGGTTTGGAAGTAGAGTGCTTCGGCCGCGTGCGGGCATGAGCGCACCAGGATGCGCAAGTAGCGCTCGGCACCCTCGTAGTCCAGCTCGCGCCAGGCAGCGCTCATCAGCGCGATGAGCGTCCACGGGTCCAAGTCGCGCTCCGCGTCCTTGGGACGACGGCGTAGCGGCGTGTTAGCGAGATAGGGGACGGAGTGGGCAGAGCGAAAGCGC
>CALLRY010000029.1:0-11863 GCA_938014285.1 uncultured Collinsella sp.
TTTGAGCTCGCGGGTGAGGAGCTGAAGCAGAAGTCGGTTCATGAACACGCCGCCCGAGAGCGCGACGGTGTCGATGTCCTCGCGCGCGCAGATTTCGCTGGCGATGTGTGCCGAGGAGCGCGCGACGGCGACATGGAAGTCGAGTGCGAGCCTGTCGGTGGGCGCTTCGGCTTCAATTCCCTCCAAAAGCGCCTCAAAGAGTGCTTTCTGGTCCAGCCACGATGGATCAGATGCGAAATAGCCGGCGTTGTCGTCGGAAAAATAGGCACCTTCGCTGTCGAGCGCGCGCCAGGCGGCGGCTTCGAGTTCTATGGCGGGTTCGCCCTCGTAGGTTGCCTTGTCGCAGATGCCCAGAATTGCCGCCGCGGCATCAAAGAGACGCCCCATGCTGCTGGTACGCGGGCTGTTGATGCCGCGCTCGATCATGGTGGCTGTCACGCTGCGCGTTTGCTCGTCGAGGCTGTCCAAAAGCCGAGCGGCACCTTGGTGCTCGAGCAGGCCGAGCTCACTGAGCAGGGCGAAGGCGTTGCGGCGGGCGTCGCGCACGGAGGCCGCCCCACCGGGGAGCGCCCAGGTGCGCAAATGCGCGGCGCGCTCAAAGCCGCCAAGGCTGGCAACAAGAAACTCGCCGCCCCAAATGGTCCCATCGGTGCCGGCGCCGGTGCCGTCAAAGGCGATGCCAAGGACGCGCGCGTCGGTTGTAAGCTGGCCCGCGGCGATGGCCTCGGCCATTACGCTCGCGATATGCGCATGATGGTGCTGGACTTCGATAAGCGGCAGATTGTGCTCCCGTGCCTGTTCGCGCGCCCATTGGCTCGACAGATAGCTGGGATGCATGTCGCATGCCAGGGCGGCAGGCGCCAGGTCAAAGAGATTTTCCAGACGTGAGCGCGCGGCGCTCCAAGCATCGAAGGTCGCCCCGTTTTCGACATCGCCGATATGCTGCGACACAAAGCAGGCCACATGGCCGTCCGAGTTCATGCGCGTGAGTGCAATCGTGGCTTTTTGCTGCGGACCGCAGGCGAGCACGCAGGGCGTGGTGCCGTCGAGCGCCGGCAACGACAGCGGCTGCGGCGCATATCCGCGTGCGCGACGCACGGGCATGACGTCGCCGTCGACCACGCGTACCACGGAGTCGTCGTAGCGCGACAGAATCGCGCGGTCGTTACCGAGCAGCGCATCGGCGATGCCGGCGGCAACAAGGTGCTCCCATGCAAGGGCATCGTCGGTCTCGATGGGCTCTTCGCTCAGGTTTCCGCTGGTCATGACCAACGCATGCATGTCATGCGACGCGGCAGCTGCAAGCAACAGATGTTGAAGCGGCGTATAGGGGAGCATGACGCCGAGCTCGGGCAGGTCGTGCGCGACAGATGGCGCGAGGGCGAGGATGTCGGGGGAACCGTCGTTGTCCTCGCTAACAGTGCGCCGGCGCAGCAGCACGATGGGGCGGATACTGCCAGCGAGCAGATCGCGTTCAGCATCATCGATATGACACAGGCGCTCGGTATCAGCAAGACTACGTACCATGACGGCAAGTGGTTTGTTGCTGCGGCGTTTGCGACGGCGCAACTCGGCCACCGCCTGCTCGTTGGCAGCGTCACAGGCTAGATGGAATCCGCCCAGGCCCTTGATGGCGACGATGCCACCGCTGGCCAGCAGCTCAACGCAGCGCTCGATGATAGCGTCGCTGGCCTCGCGTGTGGTGCCGACGGCCGGTGTCGCGGACGAATTCCCGCACGCATTGCCGTTTACAGCCTCGCGCCACGTAATATGCGGCCCGCAATCAAAGCAGGCATCGGGCTGCGCGTGAAAACGCCGGTCGAGTGGGTCGACATACTCCGCAGCGCACTTGGGACACATGGGAAAACAATCCATCGACGTGGCCGCTCGGTCATAAGGCAGCGATCGGATGATGGTAAAGCGTGGGCCGCAGTTAGTGCAGTTGATAAAGGGGTAGTGATAGCGTCGGTCGGCGGGATCGAACAACTCGCGCAGGCAATCGTCACAGGTGGCGATATCGGGCGAGACGAGCGTCGTGTGCGCGGTCTGGTCCTGCGACGCCACAATGTGAAAGCCCTGCTCATCGGCAGCGCTCCAGCCGCCAGGCTCCAAATCCGCAATATCGACTCGCTCAACGCGAGCTGCCGCAGGCGCATGCTCAGAAAGCGCGGCAACAAAAGCATCGAGCGCATCGGCCAAAGCGTGCGCCTCGATATGCACGCCGTCGCCCGCATTGAGCACCCATCCACAAATGCCATGTGCCATGGCCTCGCGATACACAAACGGTCGCATGCCAACGCCCTGCACAATGCCCGTCACATGAATATGCACATGCCGCATGCGACACCCCTCATCAAAACCGACCAAAAAGGGACAGGTTTATTTTGGTCGGTAAAACTTCTAAACCTGCCAAAACAAACCTGTCCCTATTTGGCAGGTGCGCTGCGGGAAATCCCGCTACAGCCCCAGGCTCTGCTTGGTGGCGGCGCACGTGAGCTCGCCGTGCTTAACGCCGCGCAGGCCCAGCAGGCGGTCGGCTAGTTCGTAGACGCGCTCGCCGCGACCCTTGAGTGCCAGGATTTCCAAGCAGTTGTGGTGATCCAAATGCACGTGCATCGTCGATACGATCTCGTCGGTGTAGTCGTGCTGCACCTCGTCCAGGCGGCGCGTCAGATCGCCGGTGTGATGGTCGTAGATCATGGTGAGCGATCCGATAACGTGCTCATCGGGCGTGCGCATCTGCTCTTTGGCGATCGAGGCGCGAATCAAATCGCGCACGGCCTCGGAGCGGTTGGCCACGTCGCCGCGGCGCGCGATCTGCTCGTCAAAACGGCGCAGCAGGTCGTCGGGTGCGGACCAGCTCGGAGCCGGAGCCACTACAGTGGCAGCCCGCGTCACCGTCCGCCCCGTGCGGATGCTCGTGCTCGTACTCGCAGCAGTGCTCGTGTTCGGCCACCTTACACCAGCTTCACGGAGCCGACGGAGTTGTGGTCGGCCTCGATGGCTTCCTCGTAGCCCTCGAGCGCGTCATGCGCCTCGTGCAGCGCGGCCATGGCGGCCTCGAGCTTGGCGCCGATGCGCTCCATGTCAAAATTCTCGGTCGCATGCAGCAGCTGATGGCTCCACTCGTGAGCGAGCTCGATGGTGTCGTCGACCTGCTTGACGCTCATGGCAAGCTGGCTCATGTTCATTCCAACATCATGCATGGGAAATCTCCTTTTGTATGGGGCAGTTCAGTGGTTCAGATTTTACTACGCCCGCTCTGCGCGCAGCTGCATAAGAAAACGGGTACGAGTCTGTGCGACCCGCACCCGTTCACTGGGGGCTGTTTGTGACTACCATACTATCCGTGGTTGCACTCGGTGCATCCAGAAGTCCGGCGAGCGGTGCAAAAGCGCTCATGGACGGCAGGCAGACGGCAACATGTAACAAGCGTATTACAGATGCTTTTCCAGCAGCGCCTGCAGCCTCGCCTTGGGCAGAGCGCCAACTGAGCGGTCAATCTCCTCGCCGTTCTTAAACACAATCAGCGTGGGGATGCTCATGACGCCATACTTCATGGCCAGGTCCTGATTGTCGTCGACGTTGCACTTGGCAACGGCGAGCTTGCCCGCCAGCTCATCGGCAACCTCGTCAACGATGGGCGAGAGGGATCGACAGGGCCCGCACCACGGTGCCCAAAAATCGACCAGCACGGGCAGGCTGTCGTTAACGATGGAATCGAAGTTCTCGGGGGTAATCTGATTAATGTCAGCCATGGTGACCTCCATAATGCGACGCGGCTCGGCCGCGTAAAACTCAGTACGACCGTGCTTATACCCAGCCGCCCGCAAAGCAACCACTCGCGGGCAGCTCTTTTATATAATGGTGGGCACGCAAACGATTGGAGAGCGCATGTCCACGTCACAAAGCCAGAAAAAAGAAGCCATCGCCCAGGCGGCCGAGCAGGAGCTCACATCGCTTGCGGTCCGTGGCGTGCGTATTGCGGGCAACGCGTGCTCGCCGATCGTGCTGGTCAAAGGCGATTTGGACGAGGCCGAGCGTTCGGGTGGCGAGCTTGCCGCCGGCCCGGATGGCGCGGCGTTGCGCAAGGCGCTTGGGGCCATCGGCTACGCGCCCGAGGATTTTTGCGTGCTGGCAAGCGTCGCCGGCGTGGGTGACGGAGCGGTCGCGGTGGGCGAGACTCTGCCGTGTGAGCTGTTCCGCGAGGCGCTCGAGGCCTTGGACCCCGAGGCGGTGCTACTGCTCGACAACAACGCGGCCGATGCCATGCGCGAGACCTACGCCGATATGCTCGTGGCGATCGATGACTTCGACACCGCCATGCTCAAGCCCGGCCTGGTCGCCCATGTGCAGGGCCGCCGCGTGCTTGCGCTCGACGGCTTTGAGGCGGCACTCACCGACAAGGCCGCTAAGCAGCGCATGTGGGCCTATATCAAGCAGCTGACTCCGGCGGCCGCTCCGCTGTAGCGGATTGGTGCCGGCGAGCGATTGCCTGGCGGGCAAGGCGCGCCTCGAGATCGGCGCCGCACTTCTACATCACAGCGCGCAGCTCAAACCGATCGCCGTTAATGCGGAACTGGCAGTTGCCGTTCATGCGCTCCACGGCAAGTTTGATGCTCCTGGTGCCAAAGCCGTGGCCCGCATGCCGGGTCACGGGCATGCCGTCGACCATGCGCGGCGCGCGGTCAAACGTGTTGGAAACTAACAGCAGCAGCTGGCCGTCCTCTAATCGCATGTCAAAGTCGACGAATCGCTTTCCTTGGGGTGCGGCGCTTGCGGCGGTGATAGCGTTTTCCAAGGCATTTGAGAGCACGCTAAACAGGTCGGCGTCACCTACGTGGATGGTTTCGGGTACGGCGGCGCGCAGGTTGGCGGTAATGCCGTTTCTATTGATATCCGAGTTAAATGACGAAAGCGCGATGTTTACGGTCTCGTTGGCGCAGAAGCGGCGTACGGCGGTGCGATCGCCGGCTTCGCAGAGTTCATCGATGCGTTTGAGCGCCTCGTCGGTGTGGCCCTCCTCAATTAAAGCGGCCAGGCCGCGCAGGAAGTGGCGCATGTCGTGGCGAAGAATCGACAGCTCGCGCCCAGATTGACGCCAAGCCTCGAGCTCTTTGATGGCGACGCTGTCGCGGGTTTCGAGCATCCAGCGCTCTCTCTCGGCGGTTTCCTTTTCTTCGTATTCACGCAGGTAGACGGCGAGGAACATAAGGTAGAACGCGCAGAGCGCAAATGCCAAAAACTCAACCGTTACCACCGAGCCCGAGTGGAACAGCGTGGTGTAGACGTTGGTGGCATAGTCAAAGACGTAATAGACGAGCGGCAGGATTAAAAGGATGCCCAGCTCGGTGGTGCTTTTAATCGCCAAGCGCGGACCGATGTCGCCGGCCCAATGCATCAGGACGGCAAAGACGGCGAGTGTGGTCGCGATGCGCGCCAGATAGTACGCGATCTGAGAATCGGTTGCGGCAAATGCGGCGATGCCCATCCAATTGCTGAACTGGCAGCTCAGATAGGCACTCGTAATGCCGAGCACGGCAAGCAGCGGGCTCAGGCGGTAGCGCGCGCATAGGTAGACGGTAAGCGGCAGGTGCACGACGAGCGGATAGACCTGACGGGCAAAAAGCTCGCCGCCGACGGCATTGGCGATCGAAAAGGCAGCGCCGGTTGCGACTCCGACCCCCACCAACTCGAGTGCATGGCGTCGATTGATTTCGATACCGCACAGCGCCGCCGAGGCAAAGACGCCAAAGAGCAACGTCGTGGCGTGGTGGATTGCCCAAAGGACCATTTCGACCGAGGAGACCATCAGTGTCTCCCACCCTCAAAGCGCGCCGCAAAGTAGGCGTCTTGGAATCCCTGCTTGCAGCTGCGCGAAAGCGGGATGCACGCGCCCGAGCGCATGACGATGTCCGTGCGATCGAAGTGGTCGATGTTGCGCAAGTTGACCTGGTAGCTACGGTGGCATTTAAAGAAGACTGCGTTTTGCTCCAAGCGGTCCTCGACGCTGCGGAACGACTCGAGTGCCTCGATATCGCGTCCGTCGCGCAGGTGGAAGACCACGTGCTTGTTGCGCGCCTCGGCATATTCGATGTCGGACAGGCGCAGGGCGTGGTAGCCAAAGGAAGTTTTGATCACGAGCTCGTCGGTTGCCGCCGGGCGCATGCTCGAAAGCTCGTCGAGTAACTGCGCCAGGCGTTCGTAAGTCACGGGCTTGAGCAGATAGTCGAAGGCGCGGACCTCGTAGGATTCCAGCGCGAACTCGGGCGACGAGGTGAGGAACACCAGGCGCACGGCGGTGTCGGCCTGGCGCAGTTCGCGTGCGGTGTCCATGCCGTTGACGAGCGGCATGATCATGTCGAGCAGAATGATGTCGGCGCGCGATGCGGCATGGCGGGCCAGCAGGTCCTCGCCGCGTGTGACGAGCGCAACATCGACCGCCGTGCCCGTCTCGGTCGACCAACGGTCGATCATCCGGTGCAGTCTATCTAGAAAAGCGACATCATCGTCGCAGGCAATAATCTTGAGCATTCGGCCCCCTTAAGTAGTTCGATTTTGCCACATCGGGTACGCGCCGCTTGCGGGGGTGCGGACCGTTTGCGCCCCACGGCGTGCAACTCGCGCCAAGCGGTATTGCGGTGGCGAAAGATGCCTCCTGCGCCATCGAGAGCTCAGCTATCCTCAGCTTGCCAGTTCGAATATGGACCTGCCGCATGATTGAATCTTTATTTCAACTTTACACCTAGGTTTACAGCTGTCTTGTCAGCTGTAAACCTAGGTGTCATACTAAAGCCCCAAGATTCGCCAAAAGAGAGGGGCCTTGATGGCACAGAGCGCGAACATGGATGCGTCGGAGCTTGCACGCGATATCGCGGCCGGCTTGGCATCGGCAACGACGGCAACGGAGCGTGCGGCACTGGTGCCCGCAGAGCTCGTCGAGGCCATTCAGCAACTAAAAACCCAACGTGACGCGGTGATCCTGGCGCACTATTACGTGGCGCCCGAGGTCCAAGCCGTTGCCGATTACGTCGGCGATAGCTTCTACCTGGCAAAGCTCGCCAAGAGCCTGCCGCAGCAGACCATCGTGTTGTGCGGCGTGGAGTTTATGGGCGAGAGCGCCAAGCTGCTCAATCCCACTAAGACCGTGCTGCTGCCCGAGCCGGGCGCAGACTGTCCCATGGCGCACATGGTCAAGCGCGAGACGGTTGACGCGGCGCGCGCCGAGTACGGCGACGACCTGGCCGTGGTGTGCTACGTCAACTCCACGGTCGAGATCAAGAGCTGGAGCGACGTGTGCGTCACCAGTTCCAACGCCGTTAAGATCGTGTCCGAGCTGCCGCAGCAGCATATCCTGTTCATTCCCGACCAAAACCTGGGACGCTTCGTAGCCGAGCAGGTGCCGCAAAAGCACGTCATCCTCAACAACGGCTACTGCCCACGCCATCACATCATCACCGTCGAGCAGATCGTCGACGCGACGGAGGCCCACCCCGACGCGCTCGTGCTGGCGCATCCTGAGTGCAAGGCCGACGTTCTGGCCGAGGCCGACTACATCGGCTCCACCGCCGGCATCATCAAGTATGCCGAGGAGTCCGACGCGAGCGAGTTCATTATCGTGACGGTCCGCGGCGTGCTCTACGAGCTCGAGCGCCGCTGCCAGGGCACCGGCAAGAAGTTCTATTTCCCCGCGGTGCAGCCCACCTGCGTCAACATGGACCTCATCACGCTCGAAAAGCTCGTGCGCTGCCTGGAGACGGGCGAGGGCGAGGTGCAGATCGGCGTCTCGGACGAGGCAGCAGACCAGGCCAAGCTCACGCTCGACCGTATGCTCGAGTACGCAGCACGCTAGAACAATGTTGCATGAGGGACGGTCCCTTATGTCACATTCAAGGGAGAGGATTCCTGTGGAAACCAAGCAATACCCCGATATGGAGTGCGACGTCGTCATTGCCGGCTGCGGCGTGGCGGGCCCTCAATCTGCCGACGAGCACGCGCGTGATCATGCTCTCCAAGGGCGCGGTCGATGAGTGCGATTCGATGCTCGCGCAGGGCGGCATCTGCGTGCTGCCCGAAGGCTCGGACTACGATGCCTTCTTTGAGGACACCATGCACGCCGGCCACTACGAGAACCGCCGCGAGAGCGTCGACATCATGATTCGCTCGAGCCGTTCGGTCATCAACGACCTGCTAGCGATGGGCGTGGATTTTGAGCGCAAGGCCGACGGCAGCCTCAATTTTACCCGTGAGGGCGCGCACAGCCGTCCGCGCATTGCCTTCCATGCCGACATTACGGGCAAGGAGATTACGACCAAGCTGCTCCAGGCCGTTCGCAAGCTGGATAACGTGCAGATTTTGGAGCACGCAGCCATGACCGACATCCTAACGGGCGAGCGTGACGGCGCCACGGTGTGCACCGGCGTCGTCGCCGTTCCCGTGGACGAGGACAACTCGGTTCGTCCCGCCGACGAGCTGACAAATGCCGCCGAGGGCGTGCATGCCGGCGAACCGTTTAAGATCCATGCCCGCCACACGCTGTGGGCGACGGGCGGTATCGGCGGCGTATACGACCATTCGACCAACTACCCGCAGCTCACGGGCGATGCCTGCTACATTGCTCAGGAGCATGGCATTAAGATGGAGCACCTGGACTACGTGCAGATCCACCCCACGGGACTGTTCTCGCCACAGCCGGGCCGCACGTTCCTGATCAGCGAGAGCTGCCGCGGCGAGGGCGCGATTTTGCTTAACGCCGCCGGCGAGCGCTTTACCGATGAGCTCCAGCCGCGCGATGTGGTCGCCGCCGCTATTCGCGAGCAGATGAAGCAGGACGGCACCGAGCACGAGTGGCTGAGCTTTGCCCCCGTCGAGCGCGACGTGGTGACCGGGCACTTTGCCAACATTCGCGCGCGCTGCCTGGAGGACGGCCGCGACATCTTGGACGAGCCCATTCCCGTTACGCCGACGCAGCACTACTTTATGGGCGGCGTGTGGGTCGACAAGGACGGCCGCACCTCGATGCCCGAGCTCTACGCCGCGGGCGAGACGGCCTGCAACGGCGTTCACGGCAAGAATCGCCTGGCTTCCAACAGCCTGCTCGAGGCGCTGGTCTGGGGTCGTCGCGCCGCGTGGTACATGCGCACCGGCGAGTCGCTCGCAGTGGAGCAGGCGGGCGATCCCGCGCTCGATGGCCGTCATCGCGCCCTGGGCGCCGACCCTCTGGCAATCGATGATTTGGCCCGTGCCGCCGGCACGCAGGCCGTGGAGGAGTAGACCATGAATCCCATTACCATGAAGCTCGTCGTCGATGATCTGATTCTGCAGGCCCTGCGCGAGGACATCACGTTTGAGGACGTGAGCACGGCGAGCGTGTGCCCCACGGCGCGTCCCGCCACGGTGGAGCTTATCGCCAAGGCCGACGGCATCATCGCCGGCTTGGATGTGTTTGCCCGCACCTTTGAGCTGCTGGATTCGCAGAGCTCGGTGCTGTTTGATGTCTCGGATGGCGACGAGGTGCATGCCGGCGATCACGTGGGCCAGGTGCGCGGCGACGCGCGCGTGTTGCTTTCGGGCGAGCGCGTGGCGCTCAACTACCTGCAGCGCATGAGCGGCATCGCTACCTATACACACAGCATGGCCGCGGCGCTCGGGGGAACCAAGACCGTGCTCGTCGACACGCGCAAGACCACGCCGGGCATGCGCGTGTTTGAGAAGGCGGCGGTTGAGATTGGCGGCGGCAGCAACCACCGCTACAACCTGTCGACGGCCGTCATGCTCAAGGACAACCACATCGATGCCGCCGGTGGCGTGACGCGTGCGATTGAGATGGCGCGCGCCCATGCATCGTTTACCACGACGGTCGAGATCGAGTGCGAGAACCTGGACATGGTGCGCGAGGCCATGGAGGCCGGCGCCGAAATCATCATGTTCGACAACATGACCCACGACGATATGGCTGCCGCGATTGAACTTATCGCCGGCCGTGCCAAGACCGAGTGTTCGGGCAACGTGGATGCCAGCAATATCCGCGCGCTTGCCGACCTGGGCGTTGACTTTATTAGCTCGGGCGCCCTGACGCACTCCGCGCCGATCCTCGACCTCTCGCTTAAACACCTGCGTCTGCTGGACGGTAAATAATGAACGCCCGCGAGCGTCGCCGTGCCATCATGGCCGTGCTCGAGGGGGCCAAGGGGCCCGTATCGGGCAGCGCGCTTGCCCGCGAGGTGGGTGTGAGCCGCCAGATCGTGGTGCAGGACATCGCCCTGCTGCGCGCCGATGGGCACGATATCGTGGCGACCAACCGCGGCTACGTGCTGCAGGAGGCCCCCAGCAGCCCCGCCGTGCCCACGCGCTTGGTCAAGGTTCGCCACAGCGTGGAGCAGGCAGGCGATGAGCTCACGAGTATCGTCGACGCCGGAGGCGCCGTGCTCAACGTGATCGTCAATCACCGCGTGTACGGTAAGATCACGGCCGACCTGGACATCCGCAATCGTCGCGATGTTGAGCGCTATCTGCGCGATATCGAGAGTGGCAAGAGCTTTCCGCTGCTAACGGTGACGAGCGGCTATCACTTCCATCGCATTGCGGCGGAGGACGAACAGACCCTCGACGAGATCGAGGCCATGCTCAAGGAAAAAGGCTACCTAGCAGACCTGATGCCCTACGAAGACGATTTGTCCTAGTCGACGCCGCATCTATAAGTTGCGGTGAAATAGTTCCTAAAATCGGCATCCAAGACATAAAACAGGAACTATTCCACCGCAACTGCCAAGGGTCCCGCTCCAAATTAGCTGCCCACATATGCAAAAGGAGGCCTCCGCGGCGATGCGGAAGCCTCCTTTTTTGTGCACGGTGTACTTTTGAGTGTGCAAGTGGGGGAGTTGTTACTCCTCGACGATCTCGGTGATCGCGCCAGCGGGGCAAGCGTCCTGGCAAGCGCCACAGGCGACGCACGAGTCCTCGTCAGCGACGGTAGCGACGTCCTGGAGCTCCAGAACGCCAGCGGGGCAGGAGTCGACGCAAACGCCACAAGCGATGCACTCGTCGGCATCAATTACGGGATGAGCCATGGTAGTTTCCTCTCTGTTGACCGACGCTACAGGCGATGCGCGCCGGTTTGATTCGGGCAAAAACATACCACGGGAGCGACCGTTTGCAATACCCTCTGGCCGGCATCTTCATACCGTTCGCCGAGTATGCCAAGGTTTACTAAAAAACGCGCAGGTGGGGCCGTTGAGCTGCATAAATGTTAGCTAAAGGTGACTTGAAATATAGGGCGATTGAGCGTGCTTGCGGAAACCGCATCCCATTATTTTGTCGAAAAACGGGTTGCAGTTTCCGGTTAGGCCCGCTAGCGGAAAATGCGAGCCGGTATCAGCTCTCAAAACGGGATACGGTTTCCGGTTGAGTCTTCAGACGGAAACTGCGACCCGGAATCCACGCTCAAACCGGGACGAGCTTTCCGCAAGGCAGCCCCAGGCGCCCCCGGACCCAAACCTCAGCCATCTCTACATAGATCTCGATAGATTTGCCGAGAACTCAATCAGCGCATCTACCTGCGCATTTAAGAACCTAAACTCTCAGCAATAAGAAATCTTATATGAATTGACTTAGATTTTGTATATTCCGGCCCATAAGGGGATACACTACATCCTGAAAGACAAGCCGAAGCGCCACGCGGCAGACCGCCGAGTCGGTGCAAACGCACAAGAGAGAGGGAATTTCTAATGGGCAAGATTCTTGGTATCGACCTTGGTACTACTAACTCCGCAATGGCCGTCCTCGAGGGCGGTTCTCCGACCATTATCGTGAACGCCGAGGGCGACCGCACCACCCCGTCCGTCGTGGGCTTCCGTGCCGACGG
>CALLRY010000030.1:0-3343 GCA_938014285.1 uncultured Collinsella sp.
ACGGAGCTCGTTTCCGACACGGTTCGCATTGAAGCGCCAAAGAAGTAAAAATTTCTCTGGCACACGACGGAAATCTTTGTTACTATAGTCGAGCTAACGGGTTGTGGCTCAGTTTGGTAGAGCACTGCGTTCGGGACGCAGGGGTCGCTGGTTCAAATCCAGTCAACCCGACCAGAGCATGAGGAGGGACCGCTTCTTGCGGTCCCTTTTTTTAGCTATTGTTGTGATACCGCGATACCCGCGGTATACTCATTCGAGCTTGTCTCGCTGTATTGTGGAGGTCTACATGTTTGGACTGAGGGCTCCTGAGCTCATCATTATTCTCGTTGTTGTCCTGATTATCTTTGGGCCTAAGAACCTGCCGAAGCTCGGTAAGTCCCTCGGCTCTACCGTCAAGAATATCCGCGAGGGTATGGAGGGCGACGATAAGGGCGAAACCAAGCAGGCCGAGGACGTTGTGGTCGAGGAGTCCAAGGAGGACAAGGAGATCGCAGAGCTCGAGGCCAAGCTCGCTGCTGCCAAGCAAAAGAAGGCAGAGGACAGCGACGCGGACGCAGAGTAGTCCCATCCCTTTGGGGTGAGCACCTGACCGGCTTGCCCGCAGGCTAGCCGGTCTTTTTCGTTTTTGTTGACAGTTGATCGTTACATCATAGTTGGGGAGATATCCGTATGGACGCAAGCCAGATCGTACTGACCGCTGAGGGCCGCCAGAAGCTCGTCGAGGAGCTCGCTTGGCGTGAGGGCGATTACGCCAAGGAGATCGTCGAGGACATCAAGGAAGCCCGCGCGTTCGGCGACCTTTCGGAGAACTCCGAGTACGATGCCGCCAAGGACAAGCAGGCCCAGAATGCTGCTCGCATCGCCGAGATTCAGGCTATTCTCGCCAACGCCCAGGTTGCTGCCACCACGGGTGATCTGACCGTCTCCATCGGTTCCACCGTTTCGTTGATTGATCCCAACGGTGAGGTCATGGAGGTCACGCTTGTCGGTACCACCGAGACCAACTCGCTCGAGCACAAGATCTCCAACGAGTCTCCGGTCGGCCACGCCATCATTGGTCATGGCGAGGGCGACTCCGTCGAGGTCGTTACGCCTTCCGGCAAGACCCGCATCTACACCATCGCCAAGATCGCACGCTAGACCACGGTCCCGCGTAAAGGTATGTTTTCGCTCCCTGGGACCGAATCCTGGGGAGCGTTTTAGTTTGAGGAGCTAACTATGGCAGAAAACCAGAACGCCGCCGATCAGGCATCGACGCTCAACGACGAGCGCGCCACCCGCCTGGCCAAGCGTGCCTCCCTGTTCGAGGCGGGCCAGAACCCGTATCCCGAGCACTCCGAGATTGAGGACTACGTCGTCGACATCGAGACTAAGTATGCCGAGCTCGCCGATGGCGAGGACACCGAGGACGTCGTGAAGATCGGCGGCCGTGTGGTCGCCAAGCGCGGTCAGGGCAAGATTATGTTCATCGTCATGCGCGACGCGACCGGCGAGATTCAGCTGTTCTGCCGTATCAACGATATGGACGAGGCCGCCTGGAACACGCTCAAGGCACTCGACCTGGGCGATATCCTGGGCGTGACCGGTGTAGTCGTGCGCACCAAGCGTGGCCAGCTTTCCGTTGCCCCCAAGAGCGCGACGCTGCTGTCCAAGGCCGTTCGCCCGCTGCCCGAGAAGTTTCACGGTCTCTCCGACAAGGAGACCCGCTATCGTCAGCGCTATGTCGACCTGATCGCCAACGACGACGTTCGCGAGACCTTCCGCAAGCGCTCGCAGATTCTCTCCACTTTCCGCCGCTTTATGGAGTCCGATGGCTACATGGAGGTCGAGACCCCCATCCTGCAGACCATCCAGGGCGGAGCTACTGCCAAGCCGTTCATCACGCACTTCAACGCGCTCGATCAGGAGTGCTACCTGCGTATCGCCACCGAGCTGCACCTCAAGCGCTGCATCGTCGGCGGCTTTGAGCGCGTGTTCGAAATCGGTCGTATCTTCCGCAACGAGGGCATGGACCTTACCCATAATCCCGAGTTCACCACGATGGAGGCCTACCGCGCCTTCTCCGATCTCGAGGGCATGAAGGCGCTCGCCCAGGGTGTCATTAAGGCCGCTAACAAGGCTATCGGCAACCCCGAGGTTATTGAGTACCAGGGCCAGACCATCGACCTTTCTGGTGAGTGGGCCAGCCGTCCCATGACCGACATCGTCTCCGACGTGCTCGGCAAGCAGGTCACCATCGACACGCCAGCTGAGGAGCTTGCTGCCGCCGCACGCGAGAAGGGCCTGGAGATCAAGCCCGAGTGGACCGCCGGCAAGATCATCGCCGAGATCTATGACGAGCTGGGCGAGGACACCATCGTCAACCCTACCTTCGTGTGCGATTACCCCATCGAAGTGAGCCCGCTTGCCAAGCGCTTTGAGGATGACCCGCGCCTGACCCATCGCTTTGAGCTGGTCATCGCCGGCCACGAGTACGCGAACGCGTTCTCCGAGCTCAACGACCCGGTCGACCAGGCCGAGCGCTTCGCTGCCCAGATGGCCGAGAAGGCCGGCGGCGACGACGAGGCCATGGAGTACGACGAGGACTACGTGCGCGCCCTCGAGTACGGTATGCCTCCCGCGGGCGGCATTGGCATCGGTATCGACCGCGTGGTCATGCTGCTCACCAACCAGGCTTCCATCCGCGACGTGCTGCTGTTCCCGCACATGAAGCCCGAGAAGGGTTTCCAGTCCGGTGCCGCTGCTGCCAAGGCTGCCGAGGCCGGCAACACCGCGAGCCCCTTCGTCAAGCCCCTCAAGCCCACGGTTGATTATTCCAAGATTGCCGTCGAGCCACTGTTTGAGGAGTTCGTCGACTTTGATACCTTCTCCAAGAGCGACTTCCGCGCCGTGAAGGTCAAGGCATGCGAGGCCGTCAAGAAGTCCAAGAAGCTGCTGAACTTTACGCTCGATGACGGTACCGGCACCGACCGTACCATTCTCTCCGGTATTCACGATTATTACGAGCCCGAGGACCTGGTCGGCAAGACCCTGCTCGCCATCACCAACCTGCCTCCGCGCAAGATGATGGGTATCCCCAGCTGCGGCATGCTCATCAGCGCTATCCACGAGGAGGAGGGCGAGGAGCGCCTCAACCTGATTCAGCTCGACGCCTCCATCCCTGCCGGCGCAAAGATGTGCTAGGGGGTTACGGCGTTTTACCAAACGCCGTAACCACTCGACGCTGCAAGCCCGCCAGAGCGGCAATCTGCCTTTCAACTTCGGCGGCATGACCAAAAGGTCTATGCCGCCTTGTTTCAAGGCACCTTGCTCGCTCTGGCGGGCTTTCGCCGCCCGGCTCGCC
>CALLRY010000031.1:0-1967 GCA_938014285.1 uncultured Collinsella sp.
CGTGCCCCCATCCGCGCGTGAGCTCGTTGATCACGATGCCGAGCACGGCGGGGATGGCGATCATAAAGGCCATGTTCTGCATCATGCTCGGCACGTCGATCGAGACGGTGGCGCCCAGCAGGAGCTTGAGCGTAAGCGGAATCGTCACAGGGGAGATGACCGAGGACGTCAGGATGATGGTGAGCGCGAGCGGGCCGTTGCCGCCGAACATGCTGATCCACATAAAAGCGGTGACTGCCACGGGCACACTGTATTCGAGCACGATGCCGCAGACAAGGTTGGGGTTGGAACCAAAGAACAACGATCCCATGGCGTAGGCCGCGATGGGAATAAGCGCCGCCGAGACCAACAACGCCAGAATCAGGTGCAGCGGACGGTGGAACACCTCGGCTACCTGGTGAAAGGTGTTGCTGAGCGCACCTTGGAACGTCATAAAGGCGAAGAGGGCGGGAACGATGGGCTTAAGTACTCCGATCTGCTGGGGAAAGAGCACGCCGAGCGTTACGCAAATCGGAACGATGACCTGCATATGCCCCGCGAGGAACTTTCCCAGTCCAACCCATTGCTTCATATGCCCCGTGACTCCCTTTATCCGCGAACTCGTTTGAATGGATATGCTAGACGCTCGCATGCGTCCGTGCGTCAGAAACGCTCGATTATTTCGAGGCTATTACCGGCCTCGTTTACCGAAACCAGGGCGTGCCGCGAGGCTCTGCGTCCGTGCCGCACGGTATAATAAATCCGTTCAACAGATCTGCCTGCCGAAGCGGGCATACACAGAGGACTCATCGCTATGAACCGTGAGAGGTATCGCGGCGACCTGCCCCTATCGGGGGTGGGCGCCTATGTCATCGCTTAAGACGACGCATCGCTGGGCGGTCGCTCAGCAAAATCCCGAGCTCGAAAAGGAGCTTTCGGCTGGTCTGGGCATACCCGGGCTGGTGGCGCGCATTATGGTTGCGCACGGCATTACATCCATCGAGGAAGGCCAGCTGTTTTTGACGCCTTCGCTCGATCGCGACTGGGCGGACCCGCTTGTTATTCCGGGCATGGCGGTCGTCGCCGACCGCGTTGAGCGTGCTATTCGCAACCACGAGTGTATCGCCGTCTTTGGCGATTTTGACGTCGACGGCATTACGTCGACTTGTCTGTTGACCGAGGCGCTACGTTCGTTTGGCGCCAACGTCACGCCGTTTATTCCGCACCGCTTTGACGAGGGCTACGGCCTGTCGCGTGCGGCGCTCGACCGCGTCAACGAGCTTGCTCAACCCAACCTGATTGTGACCGTCGATAACGGTATTGCTGCCAAGGAAGAGGTCTCCTACCTGGAGAGCCTGGGGATTGATTTGGTGGTCACGGACCATCACGAGCCGTCCGACCAGGTGCCGCAGGGCGTGCCCCTGACCGACCCCAAGCTCGAGGACGAGGGCCCCTCGCGCGAGCTTGCCGGTGCCGGTGTGGCGCTTAAGCTGGTACAGGTCCTGGGCGAGCGTTTGGGCAAGCCGTCGTATTGGCGTTCGCTGATAGAGGTCGCGGCGCTGGGCACCGTGTCCGACATGATGCCGCTCACGCCCGAGAATCGCGCACTGGTCGCCGAGGGCATCCAGCAGATGCGCGTGACGGCCCGCCCCGGTTATATCGCGCTTGCCGCACTTGCCAAGGCCGACCTTTCTACCATTACGGCCGACGGCCTGTCGTTTTCGCTCATCCCTCGTCTGAATGCTGCCGGCCGCATGGCTGATCCCAAGCTGGCGCTCGACCTGCTGCTTGCCCGCGACCCCATCGAAGCGAGCGCGCTTGCCGCCGAGCTCGAGGAAATCAATCGCCAACGCCGCGAGATCGAGGCCGAGCTTACGCGCGATGCCATGGCGAAGGTCGAGGAGACTTATGACGGCGGGCGCGCGATTGTCGTGGGCGGCGAAGGTTGGCACGAGGGCGTGAAGGGCATTGTCGCCTCGCGTTTGGTG
>CALLRY010000032.1:0-1967 GCA_938014285.1 uncultured Collinsella sp.
TCATGTCATTCACCTCCCTCGTATGTATCGAGGTATTCCTGCTTGAGCGTCTGCGAGGACGACTCGGTCTTTTCCACGAGCGTGCCGGCCTCGATGAAGTAGAACGAGTCGGTGAGGTCTGCCAGGTCGTCGAGCAGATGGCTTGAGATGAGCACGCTGCGCCCCCGCTCCACCTCGCTGCGCATCGCGTCGCAGGAGGTTTTCCGCTTTCCCGGATCGAGGCCGTTCAGCGGTTCATCGAGGATGAGGTACGGGCAATCGGTCGCTATCGCCATGGCAAGCTTTACCTGCTGCTTCATTCCTGTCGAGAGTTTACGGGTCGGCTTGTCGAGATATGGGGAGATTCCGAGGGAGTCGCAGAGCGAGTCGATGTCGGCGGCCGATTTCCACGCCTCCCTAACGAAAGCAAGGTGCTCGATGGCCGATAGCGTGGGATAGAGATCCGCGCTGCCCGAAGAGCTCAGGTAGACGAGTTCTGCAAATTCGGCTGATCGACGTTGGCAGATTCCGTCTGCCGCCAGGCTTCCCGAGCGGATGCGGGTGGGAAATTGGCCCGACAGCGCTTCAAGAAGGGTGGTTTTCCCCGAGCCGTTGGGAGCGACGAGCCCCGCCGCCGTTCCCGGGCCCAAGGAAAGCGATCCGATCGAAAGTATCGTCGTGCTCCCGTATCCCACGCTCGCGTCCAGGAGCTCAAGCCCATGGTGCTTTTTAGCGGGTCCAGCCTGTTTGGGCGAACGCGTCGCAACGGCGCCGACCGCGAAAAGGACCGCGACGTATGCCAGGGCCACGGCAAGCATCGATGCGCTGCCTGAACCGGAGCCAATGAATTCTGTCGGGAAGCATCCTACGTAACCCGTTGCCTCGATAGGCGAGAATACGGCCAGCGGCAGGAGATTGAGCGCGGCGTTATGCCCCAGTGCCGAATCGGACAGTAACGGGAATGCCGGGGCCGCGACAAGCAGCGCGGAGGTAAGGGGGCCCGCGAGGACGCGCCTCGTTGCGGTCGATAGGACGACGGAACAAACGGATATCAAGGTTCCACCCGCGAGCAGCGCGAGAAGTATGGTCGTGAAGACGTTTCCCGCGGTCGTGGTAGTGAGCGCGCCGTCATGGAAGAAGGCGATCGGGTACCCGATCTGCCCGAAGCCGTTTAGGGCCGAGGCGTAAATGCCCCCGGGTGCGAGGCCGGCGAGGAGCATCGCGGTCCCCGCGCCAATTATCGAAAACACGATCTGGATAAGGCGCCGGAATTTGGGCACGGGCGCCTTTGCCGCCAGGGTCCCGGGCCTTGTGGCGCCGAGCACGAGTATCGACGAGAGAAGGAAGGGGATGAAGGGAAGGAAAGACGGCGCCGTGGCAATGGCGTAGGGCAGGAAGGAGAGGAACGGCAGGTCGTTTGCGGAGGCCGGGATATCCGCGATGCCGGAGCTGCTCAGAGCGCGGCAATATGCGAGCTCTGCGTCATTGGTCTCCTGGTCCCCCACGATGGACCCGGATTGGAAGCCCTCGTCCATGAGCGCGTAGTAGCTCTCGGCAGAATCGAGAAAGGCGGCGTCGGTTTGAGCGGCGAGGGCGGCGTTCGCGTATCTTGCAAGCTCCGCGTCATCTTGCTGCTCTGGAGATAGGTCTGTGCCGCTGGCCTGGGGCGCGCGCGTATTGAATGCGTCGACAAAGCCCTGCATGCCCTGTTTCATAAAGAAGGGCCCGTAGATGGGTGAATTGAACGCAATGGGGATGGAGAAGACTGCGGCAAGAACGAGCGTAGAGATCCATACGGCCCTGTCTCTTAGGATTAGTTTGAGAAGAAGTCGACAGCACATTTAGAAGCACCTACATTTCTCAAAGCATCGTTAGATTAATAATGACAGCCCGAATGAAGATGCGTGCGACGGGGGCGAGGCGAATGGCTGAGCGGTATCGATACGCTGGTTCAACGGTATTATATTGACCACATAGATTTTTAACTT
>CALLRY010000033.1:0-2091 GCA_938014285.1 uncultured Collinsella sp.
TGGTTCTCAGTCAGTCATTTCGACGGTATCGCCGTGACGCTTGCCCTCACTTCGACGGCGCTCGGTACGCTCGTGCCCATCATGCGTGAGCGCTCGCTCACCGGCACGCGCGTGGGCGACTCGATTCTCGCGTATGGCACTTGGGGCGAGCTCGGTCCCGTGCTCGCCATGTCGGTGCTGTGGTCTGCCCGCACTGGCATCCAAACGCTCGTTATCCTTGGCTTGTTTGCGGTGGTTTGCGTGTTGCTGGCCGTGGTCCCGAGCCGCTCCAAGCGCGTCGGCAGCCGCTTCTTTGCGTTTGTTGAGGAGCGCGCCGATACCACGTCGCAGACCTTCGTGCGCCTGACGGTGCTCATCCTGGTCACGCTCGTGGCATTCTCGGCTGTCTTTGATCTCGACATCGTGTTGGGTTCTTTTGCCGCCGGCTTTGTCCTGCGCTATATCATCCCCGAGGGCAACCATACGCTCGAGACCAAGCTCGACGGTCTGGCCTACGGTTTTTTGATTCCGGTGTTCTTTACCGTATCGGGCGCAAAGATCGATCTGACGGCCGTGGCGTCGCGCCCGGGTCTGCTCGTGGGCTTTATCGTGGCGTTGTTGATTATTCGTGCCGTGCCCATTCTTATTTCCATGAGCATTTGTCCTGCGACGCGCGATGTGTCGGCGTATGGTCGCATTACCGTGGCCCTGTACTGCACCACGGCGCTGCCGATCATCGTTGCCGTGACGAGCGTTGCCGTCAACGCGGGCGCGCTGTCGCAAGACGTCGCATCGGTTATGGTCGCTGCCGGCGCCATCACGGTGTTCTTGATGCCGCTGCTCGCGCAGCTCTTCTACCGCGTGGTCGATGCGGCGCCGGTCACCGCCGTGGCAGAGGTTGCCGAGCATCCATCCGATGCGCTCGACATCCTGCGCGCCCACCACGACCTAGCGAGCTTGCTCGCGCGCGAGCATGAGCTGCTGACTTCGCATGGCCATGGTCGCGTATTCGAGGGCCTGCCTACGCTCGATACGATTGCCGAGCGTCTTTCCGCCGAGGCGGCGAGCGGCCACATCGATGCCCGCATCGTGGACGCTGCGCACCTGCTTGCCGATAAGACCTATGGAGACGAGGTCGACCCGTCCGAGCTGACTCCGCGCGAGCGTCGCCGCCTGGAGCGCGCCAAGCTCGCCGTGCGCGAATACCGCCGCCGCATGTTGGAGCTCTATGCGCGCGATGAAGCCCAGGACGACGACGGCAGGTAGCCAACGCCGTCGCGGAAAATGCATCCCAGAATCCGCGTCCAGAGTGGGACGCGCTTTCCGCGAGAGGCCCGTTACGGAAAGCGTGTCCCAGAATCCGCGCCCAGAATGGGACATAGTTTCTGAAAGAAGGCCCTGAGGGAAACTGCGCCCCGTTCTGAGCTGAAATACCGGGACGCAGCTTCCCCTGCAAGCAGAACAAGGCGCGCTGCCTGCGGTTGATGCAGACAGCGCGTCTTTTGCGTTGGGCTTCGTTGAGGTTCGAAGTAGTGGACTAGTTGGCCATGACGCCTTCGGTCCAAGCCTCAACGTCCTCGATGCGCAGGACGTTGGCGACCTCGGCCACACAGCCGACGTTGGCAAGCTCGGCCGCGGCAGCCTGGACGTCCTTCTCGAGCGCGCGATGCGTCAGGAAGATGACCGAGCAGGCATCGTTGACGCCCGACTTGCCGTCCTCGACCTGGTTGATGAGCGAGATCGAGATGTTGTGCTTGGCAAAGATGTCGACCGTCTCGGACAGGGCGCCCACGCGGTCGGCGACCTTCAGGCGCACATAGTACTTGGTCTGGAGCTCGTCCATGGGCTTAAAGGCGAGGTTGTGACCATAGGGCTCAATCTCGGGCAGCGGAGCCACGCCGCGGCTGATCTGCTCGGAGAGCGACAGGATGTCGCCCACGACGGCGCTCGCGGTGGGGAAGGAGCCTGCGCCGGCACCGTAGAACATGGTCTCGCCCACGGCGTCGCCTACCACGTAGACAGCGTTCATGGCGCCGTTGACCTTGGCAAGCATGTGGTCGGCGGGGATCAGCGTGGGATGCACGCGGACGTCGACGCCGGCGTCGGTATTGC
>CALLRY010000034.1:0-2091 GCA_938014285.1 uncultured Collinsella sp.
CATGGACTCAAACACGATATGGCTGGGGCCGTCACCCAGTTTGCGCCCGCTGACGTGGCCGTTTTCGATCACTACGATGGAGTGGTCTACGTCCTCGGTCTCCAGATCGTGGACGACGACTTCGCAGTTGGGGCCAAATTGGAGCGCCAGGCCGTGTGCGAGGCGCTTGTAAAACTCAATCTGTGCGGGGGTCATGGGTACCTTCCTAAAAATTAGTTTGGGCTCACTGTGCCATAAACCACACATGACCGCAAACAAATCCATCAACAAGGCAATTCATGACCGTTCGGCGGCGAAAAAGTACCGATTACGGCAACAAACAATTCGTTAGGTATGCCAATCAAAAAGTGTGATAGAACATTACTAACAAACTTTTTGTTTGGCATCCACATAAAAGTTCAGCCGTGTGAATGGGATCGGGCTGAAACGCGTATGCGGGGGCCGGCAAGAGAGGACTTAAGGAGTTCACCGTATGGCCGATAAGATCCAGTGGGCGGGCAACACGATGCCCAAGAGCGATGACAAGCACTTGGGAATCATGAGTCTCGACCACGTGAAGAAGGCCCGTGCCTTCCACCAGTCGTTCCCTCAATATACCGTCACCCCGCTTGCCCGCCTGGACGGCCAGGCTGCGCGTCTGGGTCTGTCCAACCTGTGCGTTAAGGACGAGAGCTATCGCTTTGGCCTCAACGCCTTTAAGGTTCTGGGCGGCTCGTTTGCCATGGCCAACTACATTGCCGACGAGACCGGCAAGGACGTTGCCGACTGCACCTTCGATTACCTGACCTCCGATCAGCTTGCCAAGGACTTTGGCCAGGCTACCTTCTTTACCGCCACCGACGGCAACCATGGTCGCGGCGTGGCATGGGCTGCCAACAAGCTGGGCCAGAAGGCCGTCGTGCACATGCCCAAGGGTTCTACCAAGCCTCGCTTCGATAACATCGCCGCCGAGGGCGCCACGGTGACCATCGAAGAGGTCAACTACGACGAGTGCGTGCGCATGGCCGCCGCCGAGGCTGACGCCTGCGAGCGCGGCGTAATCGTTCAGGACACCGCCTGGGAGGGCTACGAGAAGATCCCGTCCTGGATCATGGAGGGTTACGGCACCATGGCTTCCGAGGCTGCCGAGCAGCTGCGCGAGATGGCCATCAACCGCCCGACGCACGTGTTTGTCCAGGCTGGCGTGGGTTCGCTCGCCGGCGCCGTGGTGGGCTACTTCACCAACCTGTATCCCGATAACCCGCCCACCTTCGTCGTGGTCGAGTGCGCGCCTGCCGCCTGCCTGTACAAGGGCGCTGCCGCCGGCGACGGCGATCCGCGCATCGTGGACGGTGACATGCCCTCCATCATGGCCGGTCTGTGCTGCGGCGAGCCCAACATCCTGGGCTGGGATATCCTGCGCAACCATGCCACCGCCTTCGTGTCCTGCCCCGACTGGGTCACCGCTCGCGGCATGCGCACCCTGGGCGCCCCCGAGAAGGGCGACCCGCGCGTCATCTCCGGCGAGTCCGGCGCGGTGACCACTGGCCTGGTCGAGACCCTCATGCTCGATCCTGAGTACGCCGAGCTCAAAGAGCTCATCGGCCTGGATAAGACGAGCTCCGTGCTCTGCTTCTCCACGGAAGGTGACACCGATCCGGATCAGTACCGTCGCATCGTCTGGGAAGGCGAATACCCCACTTGCTAATCGTTGGGGCGGAGTAAATAGGTATCGCTCCGCCACCTCACAGGTAGATTCCTTAGTTTGAAAGGTTATGAACAATGGCTAAAGAACTCGATTTCGAGGCAATTAAAAACGCTGCTGAGTCCCATCGTGCTGATATGACTCGCTTCCTGCGCGCTATGATCAGCCATCCCTCTGAGTCCTGCGAGGAGGGTGAGGTTGTCGCTTGCATCAAGGCCGAGATGGAGAGCCTTGGCTATGACGAGGTCAAGGTCGACGGCCTGGGCAACGTTATGGGCTTTATGGGCGAGGGCGACAAGATTATCGCCATCGACTCTCACATCGACACCGTCGGCATCGGCAACATCGAGAACTGGGATGCCGATCCCTATGAGGGCTACGAGACCGACGAGATCATCTACGGCCGT
>CALLRY010000035.1:0-1597 GCA_938014285.1 uncultured Collinsella sp.
GGCGCGGGCGACCGTGGCCTGCGCCTTGCCGCCACGCTTTTGCTGCTGGCCCTGTTTGCCCTGTTGACTGCGCTGGTTGTTCTGAGCGTGCTGAGGCTTTTTTGCCACGATCCCTCCCGGTGTCTGTATGCTGCACGTAATTGTAACCAGTCTTTTTGGGACGGGGCTAAAAAGACTGGGGGAGTACATGAGCTGGGGATCGGCGCGTCGATGCGGGGATCGTTTGTTTCCAGACTGTGTATCTACGCGTTGGAGAACCCGTCTCGCGCGCACGCCATGTTGTCAATGGGTTACAGTATGAACGGCGGCTATGTTTCCGCCAACGCACGAGAGAGTCGTCAACAAGGAGGATGCACGACGATGCAGCGTGCCAAACAGATATCGGAGTCTATTGAGCTGGGCATCATCTTGGCGCTCGCCGGTGGCTTTATGGACGTGTATTCGTACATTGGGCGCGACCATGTTTTCGCCAACGCGCAGACAGGCAACATCCTGCTCGTGGGCGTGAGCATCTCGGAGGGCAACTGGGCACTTGCGGGGCGCTACTTCTTCCCTGTGGTGTCGTTTGCCGTGGGTATTATGCTTGCCGATCTGGTACACGAGCGGTTTGGCAGCGTGATCCACTGGCGTCAGGTGACGGTGTTCTTTGAAGCCGTCATCTTGCTGGGCGTGAGCTTTATCCCGGGCGGCAATTTCAACCTGCTCGCCAACTGCCTCACCTCATTTGCCTGCGGCATGCAGGTCGAGAGCTTCCGCAAGATCCACGGTCACGGCATCGCTACGACCATGTGCATCGGCAACTTGCGCAACGCGCTGCAAAACGTGGACGATTACATCATCACCCACAGGCGCGGCTTTTTGGAAAACGGCCTGCTGTACTTTGGCGTGATCTTTATCTTTGTGTTTGGCGCCGTGCTGGGCAACTGGTGTATTGAGCGCATGGGGCTGCACGCCATCGTCGTGGCGAGTTTGCTGCTGTTTGTCGCGTTTGCCATCATGTTCATCGACCGCGAGCGCGACTTGCGCTTACGCTGGAAGGTTGCGGCCGAGGCTTGGAAAGAGGGCTGCCGAAAGTAACCGAATGCGGCAAAGGGGCTGTCCCTTTGCCGCAATATTTTTCATCATGTGTTGAAACGCTTTAACAATTTTGACGTTCTCACGCGTTTTTTGTTTCAAAAGCGTTAGGATGGGACTCATAGCGTGGGGCGTAATGGATGCCCCGCACACGATGGGAGGCTATCAATGGCTAATCGTTTCGTTCTCAATACCATCTCTTATCATGGTTCCGGCGCCATCAAGGAGATCCCCGGCGAGCTCCAGCGTCGCGGCTACAAGAAGATCTTCGTCTGCTCCGACCCCGATCTGGTCAAGTTTGGCGTTACCGCTAAGGTGACCGACGAGCTCGACGCTGCCGGCATCGCTTGGAGCCTCTACTCCGAGATCAAGCCCAACCCCACTATCCAGAACGTCAAGGACGGCGTCGAGGCCTTCAAGGCCGCCGAGGCTGACGCTATCGTGACCATCGGTGGCGGCTCCTCCATGGACACTGCTAAGGCCATCGGCATCATCATCAACAACCCCGAGTTCGCCGATGTCC
>CALLRY010000036.1:0-8098 GCA_938014285.1 uncultured Collinsella sp.
GGGCTTGCAGCGACGGACCTCAGGACACTCTTACACCACGTCTGCGCGCGCCACCCTTTTTATGCCGATCGGGCGCTATCTGCGTTCCAAATAGGACGCTGAGGATGGCGCACGGCGCGCTCCAATGCTGAATACTCCCAAAAATGTACGTCGGGACATGACCCACCTGAGCAAAAGCGCTCAAGTTCGGTGTTCGGGGACGCCAACCGGTCCGCAATGCATGCAAGTCACAGCTCCGGCAACCGTTGAACGGGCAAAACCTACCGTTCACCCCATGGTTGTTAGGTGAACGTTCACCTTTTGAGTCGTAATGGATTAGTATGGTGAACGTTCACCTAGAGGATGACGAGCGTATTGTGCGCCCGCTCCGCAAACAAAGGGGTTGTTTGATGAAAAACTTCATGGACGATCAGGATTTCCTGCTGAGCACCAAGACCGGCGAGGAACTGTTCCACAGCTTTGCCGAGGGCATGCCCATCGTTGACTACCATTGCCACATTTCTCCCAAGGAGATCTGGGAGGACAAGCGTTTCGAGAACATCACCGAGGTTTGGCTGGGCGGCGACCACTACAAGTGGCGCTTGATGCGTGCCAACGGCGTCGACGAGCGTTTTATCACTGGCGACGCCCCTGCTCGCGAGAAGTTCCAAAAGTGGGCCGAGACCCTGGGTCGCTGCGTTGGCAACCCCGTCTTTGAGTGGAGCCACCTGGAGCTTAAGCGCTACTTTGGCTACGAGGGCGTCCTCAACGGCAAGACCGCCCAGGAGGTCTGGGACCTTGCCAACGCCAAGCTCGCCGAGGCCAGCTTTACCTGCCGCAACCTGATCAAGCAGTCCAACGTCCGCATGATCTGCACTACCGACGACCCCGCCGACAGCTTTGAGTGGCACAAGAAGATTGCCGCCGATGACAGTTTTGACGTTCAGGTCGTTCCCGCCATGCGCCCCGACGCCGCTCTGCGCATCGAGCGCGGCCAGGAGTTCGCCGACTACTGCAAGCACCTTTCCGAGGTTGCCGGCGTTGAGGTCAGCGACTTTGAGGGCATGAAGTCCGCCATCTCCAAGCGCTACGATGTTGCCCACGAGCTGGGCTGCCGCGCCTCCGACCACGCACTCGATTACGTTATGTATGTCCCGGCTACCGCCGATGAGATTGAGGCCATCTTTGCCAAGGGCCTGGCTGCCGAGCCGCTCACCGAGGATGAGATCCTTAAGTACAAGACCGCCTTTATGCAGTTTGTCGCGGGCGAGTATGTCCGTCTGGGCTGGGCCATGCAGCTGCACTTTGGCTGCAAGCGCGACAACAACCGCGCCATGTTTGCCAAGCTCGGCCCCGATACCGGCTACGATTGCATCTCCAACTACACGCCGTCCGACCAGCTCGCCGATTTCCTCAACTCCATCCAGGAGACCTGCGGCTTGCCCAAGACCATCCTGTACAGCTTGAACCCCATCGACAACACCATGATCGATACCGTGATGGGCTGTTTCCAGGAGGCTCCGACTGCCGGTAAGATCCAGAACGGTTCCGCCTGGTGGTTCAACGACAACGAGGTCGGTATGCGCGAGCAGCTCACGGCTCTGGCCAACGAGGGCGTCCTGGGCAACTTTGTCGGCATGCTCACCGACTCCCGCTCCTTCCTGTCCTATCCGCGCCACGAGTATTTCCGTCGCGTGCTGTGTAGCGTGATCGGCGAGTGGGTTGAGCAGGGCAAGTATCCGGCCGACATGGAGCTGCTGGGCACCATCGTGCGCGATATCAGCTACAACAATGCGGTCCGCTACTTTGGCTTTGACCTGGACACCGTCGAGGCCTAAGCCCGCATCGAATCACATCGAACACGGGAGCGCCGTTGCCACACACGGCGCCCCCGTTTTGCTTGCACGCTAACAGCTATCTAAGGAGAGACACAGATGGAGAACATCAGCTACGATGCGCTCGAGAAGATCGGCTACAAGGGCTATCTGCTGCCCAAGGACGCTCCCGAGAAGGTTCTACAGTTTGGCGAGGGCAATTTCCTGCGCGCCTTCGTCGACCGTTTCTTTGACATGGGCAACGAGGCCACCGGCTGGAACGGCAAGGTCGTCATGGTGCAGCCCATCAGCGGTGCCTTTGGCTTTGCCGACGGCATCAATGCCCAGGACGACCTGTACACCGTGCTGGTGCGCGGCAAGGAGAACGGCAACACGGTTGACGAGTCCCGCGTGATCAGCGCCTGCAGCCGCTGCCTTAACCCGTATCGTGAGGACGACTACCGCGCCATGATGGAGGTCGCTGTCTCCGACGACCTAGAGATCATCGTCTCCAACACCACCGAGGCCGGTATCGCCTATGACCCGTCCTGCAAGGCCGACGACATGCCACCTGCGAGCTTCCCCGCCAAGCTTGCCCAGGTGCTCCACACCCGCTGGGCTGCCGGTAAGCCGGGCGTCATCGTCCTCGCCTGCGAGCTCATCGATCACAACGGCGAGGAGTTGCTGCGCATCATGAACCAGTATGTGAGCGACTGGGGCTGGGAGGACGAGTTTGCGCAGTGGATGGCCAACGACTGCACCGTCTGCACCACGCTCGTCGACACCATCGTACCGGGCCGTATCCGCGACGCATCCGAGGCCGCCGCGGTGGCTGAGCGTCTGGGCTACGAGGATCCCTTCCTGGCCGTGCGCGAGCCCTTTCAGATGTGGGGCATCCAGGGTGACGAGTCGCTTGCCGAGAAGCTTCCCTTTGTGAAGGCTGGTCTTCCGGGTGTCTTTGTGACTCCCGACGTCACCCCGTACAAAAAGCGCAAGGTCCGCATCCTCAACGGTGCCCATACCGCCTTCGTTCCGGGTTCCTGGGTTGCCGGCTTTGATATCGTGCGCGACTGCATGCATGACGAGACCATTCGCGGCTTCATGAACACCATGCTCTACGACGAGGTCATTCCGACGCTTGCCGCCGACTTGGATGTCGAGGACTGCAAGGCCTTTGCCGCCGCCGTCGAAAACCGCTTCGACAACCCGTTTATTGATCATGCGCTGCTCTCCATCTGCCTCAACTCCACGGCTAAGTGGCGCGCTCGCGACCTGCCCACACTCAAGGACTACGTTGCCGAGACCGGCAACCTGCCCAAGTGCCTGGCGACGAGCCTCGCTACGCTCATCTCCTTCTACACGCAGGAGCTCGTGTCCCGCGAGGGCGACGGCCTGCACCTGCGTCGCTCCGACGGCACCGAGTACACCGCTCAGGACGACGCCTTCGTGCTCGACTTCTACGCCGCCCATGCCGGCGCCGACGATGCCCAGCTGGTGCACGACGTGCTCACCAACGAGCAGATGTGGGGCGAGGACCTTACGCAGATCGCAGGTCTTGAGGAGTTTGTCGTCAGCGCGCTCGCTGTCGTGCGTGCCGAGGGCGCCAAGCAGGCCTTCGCCAACGCTCAGGCGTAAATTTCCGGCGCAGACGCGGGCGCGGGACGGCGTGCCCGCGTCTCGACTTCTGCTCAACCTGTAGGGTTAGGACCATTTGTAATGAATACTATCCAGATCAATCCGGCCGATAACGTGATCGTTGCGCTGTCGCCGCTTGCCAAGGGCACTGCCGTCGCGGTTCCCGGGGTGGGCGAGGTCGTGGCCGTGGAGGATATTCCGCAGGGCCATAAGATGGCGGTGCGCGCGATTGCCGCAGGGGAGGACGTCATCAAGTACGGCCTTCCTATCGGCCATGTGACGGGCGATGTCCAGCCCGGTCAGTGGCTCCACACGCACAATGTGAAGACCAACCTTTCGGGCGAGGTCGAGTACGCCTACAACCCCACGCATCCGGTCGTGGATCCCGTTGAGCCTGAGACCTTTATGGGCTTCCGCCGCGCCGACGGTCGTGCCGCGACGCGTAATGAGCTGTGGATCATCCCCACGGTCGGCTGTGTCAACGAAGTCGCCCGTGCCATGTGTGAGCAGGCCCAGGATCTGGTCGATGGCTCGCTGGAGGGTGTTTACTACTTCCCGCATCCCTTTGGCTGCTCGCAGACCGGCGCCGACCATGCCCAGACGCGTCGTCTGCTGGTGGCGCTCTCGCGTCATCCTAATGCGGCCGGCGTGCTGTTCCTGTCGCTCGGTTGCGAGAACTGCACACACCAGCAGGTGCTCGACGAGCTCGGTGACTTCGATCACGAGCGCGTTCGCTTTCTCACCTGCCAGGATGTAGCCGACGAGCAAATCGAGGGTCACAAGATTCTGGCCGAGCTGGCAGACCTGGCAAAGCAGTCCAAGCGCGAGCCCATTCCGGCCTCCGAGCTGGTCATTGGTCTTAAGTGTGGCGGCTCCGACGGTCTTTCGGGCATTACCGCCAACCCCACGATCGGTCGCGTGAGCGATATGGTCGTCGCCCGTGGCGGCACGTCGGTGCTTACCGAGGTGCCCGAGATGTTTGGCGCGGAGAGCATCCTGCTCGACCGTTGCGAGAATGAGCAGGTCTTTAACGCTGCCTCCGACATGCTCAATGGATTTAAGGACTACTTTATTAGCCACGGCGAGGTCGTTTATGAGAACCCGAGTCCCGGCAACAAGGACGGCGGTATTACCACGCTCGAGGACAAGAGCTGCGGCTGCGTGCAAAAGGGCGGATCTGCCCCCATCGTCGACGTGCTGCCGTATGCCGGCCAGGCAAATAAACACGGCCTGAACATGCTGTGCGGTCCGGGCAACGACATGGTATCCACCACGGCGTTGACGGCTGCCGGCTGCCACGTGATTCTGTTCTCGACCGGCCGCGGCACACCGTTTGGCGCGCCGGCGCCTACCCTCAAGGTGTTCACCAATCAGCGTTTGTGCGACCACAAGGCCAACTGGATGGACTTTAACGCTGGCGTGATTGCCACGGGTGAGCGTACGCTCGACGAGGCTGCCCACGATCTGTACCAGCTGGTGCTGGAGACGGCGAGCGGTAAGCTCACGAGTGCTGAGCGCCGTGGCTGTCACGAGATCAGTATCTGGAAGGACGGCGTCTGCTTGTAGCGGCAAGTGCGCCCAAGCATAGCGAGATGTCACCGGCCCCATCGGGAGTGTTCCCGGCGGGGCTTTTTCGTTTCGTGGTTAAGTGAATATGTTGGAAAATCTGATAAACGTTCACCTATCTCATGGCTGTCCAGCATGGCACCCTTACCAGCAGAAAATAGGTGTGAGGATCTCAATTGTGTCCGTTCAGCGGTAAAAACCGACCGTTCAAGGATATTATTCAAGTGAACGTTCACCTGTCGTAAGCAATCGCGCATAATCTAACTAAACGTTCACCCTGAACGCTGGGCAGACAGATGTCAGTGTGGACTCCAATGTCTTGCTGCAAGACAATCGAGAAAAGAGAGGGAGCTCGATGACTAATAAGATCGGAAAAAAGCGTAAGATCACATTCTGGACGCGCTTGGGCTTTGGTATGGGCGGTATGCTCAATTCCGGTGCCCTGACCTTTACGCACAGCTACATGGTGCTGTTCCTGTCCACGGAGTGTGGCCTGTCTGCAGGTGAGGCTGCGCTGATCAGCTCGTTTGCCATCTATGTCAACGCCATTCTTTGCCCGCTGATGGGCTTTGTGGCCGATAACTTCTATGCCACCAAGATTGGCCGCATCTTTGGTCGCCGTCGTTTCTGGATCTTGCTGGCCATCCCGATGATGATCGCCGAGCCGCTCATCTTCGTGGCTACGCCGTTTGGCTTCCCGTACTACTTTGTGCTGTACCTGATCTACAACGTCGCGTACACGTTCTGCACCGCCAACCTGTCGCCGCTTACCATCGAGATGACCGACGACTTTAAGGAGCGTACGTACCTCACCGGCTACAAGCATCTCTTTGGTAACGCCGCCGGCTTCCTGATGGCTGCACTTGTGGGCTTCGGCTTTGGCACCTTCGGCGAGACCAACCCGTTCAGCTACTTCATCATCGCTACGGTCAACGCTTCGGTCATGGCAATCTCGCTGCTTTGTGTGTACCTGTCCACGTGGGAGCACACCCCCGAGGAGGTCGCTCAGGAGAAGATTGAGAGCGTCGGCGAGGGTATCAAGAAGTTCTTCATCGACGTTATCTCCACCTTCCGCAACAAGTCCTTCCGCAAGGTTCTGTACGCACAGGTCTCCACGAAGCTCGCTGCTGCCTGCTGGTCTGCCTGCCTGTCCTTCTTCATCGTCTACTGCCTGCAGATTCCTAAGTCCTACGAGTCCGTGATGGAGATGCCTGGCAAGGTCGTCGCTATCGTCTGCACCGCCATCTGGGTCGCCCTCATGGCCAAGAAGGGCTTCCACAAGTCTTGGTACCTCGCAAATGTCGGTTGCGCTGCGTGCATCATTGCCTACAACTACTTCGCCTTTGGTCAGATCAACGGCACCTCCACGGTCGCCATCGCCATGATCGCCTACCCCATCATCTTCGCCATCTGGAAGTTCTTCTACGTCGGCTTCCAGTACCTGCCCGATGTTCTGCTCAACTACATCCCCGATGTCGATGAGCTCATCACCCTGCGTCGTCGCGAGGGCATCTACAGCTCCGCGCAGCAGCTCTGCCAGCAGATCGCCCAGGCTATCGCCGTCAACGTGTGGGCTATCGTCCTTGCTGCCTCCGGCTTCATTCAGACCGCCGGCAATAGCGACGCCGTGACCCAGCCCGCTACCGTGCCTCTGTATATCTGCGGCTACATGATCATCGGCTGCGCCGGCTTCTTCCTGCTTGCGGCCGTCCTTGCCCGCGGCATCAAGATCGACAAGGAGCAGTGCGACGTCCTTTGCGACGAGATCCGCCGCGTCAAGGAGGGTGGCAAGATGGCCGACGTCAAGCCCGAGGTCAAGGCGCTTTGCGAGGAGCTCTCCGGCTTTAAGTACGAGGACTGCTTTGCCCACAACAACGTTGGCTTCCAGGACGGTAGCGTAACTCCCGCCGAGTAAGGCCGACATATCGTCCAAATCACAGGGCCGTGCCACCGGAATTCCGCCGGCAGGCACGGCCCTTTTTCAACAGCGTACAATTTGCCTTTAGAGCATCTTTTTGAGGGAGAAACCCATGGAGACGAACGTTATCTGGCGCAACGCGCGCGCGGCGGTTATCGAGCTTGACGACGGCGGTTACTTTACCTGCGCCGATACGTGGGAGATCTTTGTCAACGACGAGCCCGCCGGTACCACGAATACGGTCGAGACCTATGTCGACGGCCTGATCCCCGGCAAGCGCAACCTGGTCCGTTTTGTCTGTGGCGAGCGTGAGCTGAGCGTAGGTGTCACCACGCCGGCTGAGCCCTTTACCATCAACGTTCGCGACTGTGGCGCCAAGGGCGATGCCGAGCATGATGACACCACCAACATCCAGGCTGCCATCATGGCCTGCCCCAAGGGTGGCCGCGTGCTGATCCCCGCCGGTAGTTATCGCATCAAGTCTCTCTTCCTTAAGAGCAATATCAACATCGAACTCGCCGAGGGAGCGGTGCTGCTGGCCCGCCACGATCGTGCCGCGCTTGCCTACATTCCGGGAACGGTCACGGGCAACGAGGGCGCCGGTTATGCCGGTACCGATATGCTGCCCCTGGGCCGCTGGGAGGGCGAGAGCTTCTCGACCTACTGTTCCACCTTTACGGGTCTGGGCGTGCACGACGTGTGCATCTATGGTCGCGGCGCGATTGACGGTCAGACCGATTTTGCCGAGGACAACTGGTGGAACAAGGACTTTAAGAACATCTTCCGCCCTGAGGAGGGCCGCGAGGTCGCCCGCCCGCGCATGATCTTCCTATCCGAGTGTGAGAACGTGAGCTTGGCCGGCTTCACCGTCCGCAACAGCCCGGCGTGGAACATCCACCCCATCCTGTGCGAGCACGTCGATGCGCTCTGCCTGTCCATCGAGGGTCCCAAGAACTCCCACAACACCGACGGCTTCGATCCCGAGAGCTGCGGTTTTGTTCGCATCCTTGGTTGTCAGTTCTCAGTGGGTGACGACTGCATCGCCATCAAGAGCGGCAAGCTGGGCATTGAGCCCGAGCTTCGTCCCGCCACGCACGACGTGCTGATCTCTCACTGCTACATGCACGATGGTCACGGCGCCGTGGTCCTGGGTTCAGAGGCTGCCGGCGGCATCAAGGACCTCACC